>DATHKK010000098.1:0-4799 GCA_035489355.1 Candidatus Limnocylindria bacterium | reverse complement strand
GCGGCAATTCCTTCGACGGTGGTCGGCAACCCGAAACTCGAAACTCGAAACACCGAAGCAAACTTCGTCCACAACTTCTCTGCGCCCTTACCACCAATCCCCGGCAGCATTTGCGCCAGCCGCTTGAAGGAAAGCTCGTCGTTGGGATTCGTGACCAGCTTGAGAAACGCCGCCACGTCTTTGATATGCGCCTGCTCGAAAAACCGGATGCCGCTCGTGATGCTGAAGGGAATGTTACGCCGCGTGAATTCCAGTTGCAGTTCCAGCGCGTGAAAATGCGAGCGGTAGAGAATCGCCATCTCGTTCATGGTGCGCCCTTCTTCGCGCAACTCCAACACACGTTGTGCCACGAACCCCGCCTGCTGGTTCGCGTCGCCGCACGTCACGAGCACGGGCTTCTGTCCTGACTTCTTGGCCGCCGTCAGCTGCTTGGCGAACTGATTCACGTTGGGCGCAATGGCGGCATTGGCGACCGCGAGAATCTCCGGCGTGCTGCGGTAATTGACTTCGATCTTGTAAGTCCTGGCGCCGGGATAGCGTTGCGGAAATTCGAAGATGTTCCGGAAGTTCGCGCCCCGCCACGAGTAGATGCTTTGCGAATCGTCGCCCACCACCATCACGTTCTTGTGCTTCGAGCCCAGCAAGTCGATGAGGTCGCTCTGCAACTTGTTCGTGTCCTGATACTCATCGACCAGGATGAATTGGAAGCGGCGCTGAAAGCGTTCACGAACGTCTTCATGGTCCCGCAACAGCTTGAGCCACAACGCGAGGAGATCGTCGAAGTCCATCACGTTCGCGGCTTGCTTGCGTTTGCGGTAGCGATTCGCCACGTCCTCGATCTGCGGCGCGAGCGCGAGAAAGTAATCGTAGTCCTGTGCCACCACTTCGCCGATTGAGCGATGCGTGTTCACGCCCATGGAAATGATGTCGCTCACCACGTCGGCCTTGGGAAAACGCGTCGCCTTCACGTCGATTTCCGCTTCGGCGATGCACGTCTTGAGCAGGTCACTCGAATCTTCACGGTCGAGAATCGTGAAGTCGTTGCGGTAGCCGAGCAGTTCCGCATGACGACGCAACACGCGGACGCCGATGGAGTGAAACGTTCCGCCCCACAGTTCGGGCAAGTCGTAGCCGAGCAAATCCACGACACGCCGCATCATCTCGCGCGCGGCTTTGTTCGTGAAGGTCAGGAGAAGAATGCGGTCCGGCGGAATCCCTTGCTCCAGCAAATACGCGACGCGATACGTCAGGGTGCGTGTCTTGCCCGAGCCGGCCCCGGCGATCACGAGCGAAGGTCCGGGCAGCGCAGTCACAGCGGCATGTTGCTGTTCGTTCAATTCCCGCGCGTAGTCGATCTGAAGTTCGACTGGCGCATGAAAAGGTTGCAGCACGTACTCGCGTGACATCCGCGCAAGGTAAGCGCGCCGGACGCGAGGAGGAAAATCAATTCACGACCGAGACGTTCGTGAGCCGGAGGAGTTTCCTGATGTTCACCTCGATCGCATCGAGGTAAAAATTCGGTCCATCGGGATAAGGGTCGGCGAGAAAACGGTGCAGCCCGCCAAAGTCCTTCTCGATCTTCGGCATGACGTATTGCTGCCAGAAACCTGGCGTGTTGCGCATCAGTTCTTCGGGAGAATTGAACGCAATGGCCTTCGGTGAATCGCCGCCGCTGTAGCGCGCCGCCTCGGCGAATTCCAAATAGAGCACGGGCAATTTCTCGACGTAATCTTTGGCAGCCATCTGCCCGAGCAAATCCGCGGTGCCCAGCGCGAAGCCAACGACGCGATCCAATTCGCTCGTGAAAGGAATCGTTGCCAGGTCCACGTTCACGCCCGTGCAACGAATCATGTTCTGCACGGAGTGCGTGTCTGCGGCGTTAAAACCTTTCTCAGCGAGAAAATGCCGAGCGAATTCTCCGCTTCGGCGAACGTGCGTGGCGGTATATTTTGCGCCCGTGCCTTCCGTATCGTTCGCCCGTTTCAAATAACCGGTGTCGTGCATGAGAATCGCGAACAGCCCCAGCTCGAAAGCCATCGGCGTCAGCTCGAGTTGCACGCCTGCGAAATGCCGGCCGCGAAGAATGCGCGCTAGGGCCAGCGTGCCTTGTAAAGTATGTTCGAGGTCGTGATAACGCGCGTCGATGGCCTGGTAGCCCGCGTAGTTTCCCGAGAACCACTGCTCCGCCCAGCCAAAAGCCTCGGGGATGAAACGGCTGTCCGCTTTGGGAAAAAGGGACGAAAAGATCGCATCGACTTCGCTCTGCACCGCAGCCAGATCGCGCGTATCCACCGCTGGGAACATGTCGGCACAATGAATCATTTGGGTCAAAATGAAATTCTTTTTTGCTCCAGGCGCTTCCTTGAGCAAACATCAATCCAGTTGCAGGAATGAAAATGCCAATACCCAGAACGATCACTTCGAAGATGAAGGAGCGCACGCGTCTGTTCCCCGTTCAGCGCTGGCCTCGCCTCCATTAACCCATGGCTCGCGCGCATTTGTCTCCTCGGCCTGACCCCAGCATTCTGGCTCGCTCACGCACGAACTGGGAAATCATCCGGCGAGTCGGGACTTACCTGAAGCCGTATCCGTGGATGGCCGTTGGCACGATTGCGTTCGCGTTGCTGGCGCTGGCGTGCTCGTTTGCTTATCCGATTCTGACCAAGCGCGTGATCAACGAAGTGATCCTCAAGCGGCAGACCGATCAACTGATGCCCGTTATGCTGGGACTGCTCGGCGCTTTTCTGCTGCGCGATCTGTTCACCAGCCTGCGCGTTCGCCTCAACAACACGTTTGAACAAAACGTGATCTACGACATGCGCCGCGAGGTTTACGGCAAGCTCCAGCGCTTGCCTGTGAATTATTTCGATCAGCGTTCCTCCGGCGATCTCATGACGCGCGTGATTGAAGATGTGAACTCCGTCGAGCGCCTGCTCATCGATGGGACGGAAATCGGCACTGTGGCCGTGCTCAGCATCCTGGGCGTGCTCACTTATTTGTTCCTCACGAACCCCGTGCTTGCCTCCGTCGCATTGATCCCGCTGCCGATCCTCGCGGGCGGCGCGTACTGGTACACAACCACGGCGCACAAGCGGTATCGCGCGCAACGCGAAGCCGCCAGCGCCATGAACGCGTTGCTCATGGACAACCTGCAAGGCGTTCGCCAGATCAAATCGTTCGGGCACGAACGCCATGAGGACACGCGATTCGCCGCACGCGCCGATGGGCTGCGCCGAGGCACACTGCTCGTCATGCGCGCCTGGGCAAATTACTCGCCCGCCATGAGCTTTGCCTCCGCGCTCGGCACAGGCCTGGTGATGTGGGTCGGCGGCTGGCAAGTCCTGAATGGGCAGCTTTCGCTCGGCGATCTGATCGGATTTCTGCTATTTCTCGCGCTGTTCTACGAACCAGTGACTCGACTGCACGGTCTGAATCAAATATTGCAAGCCGCGCGCGCGGCCGGCGAACGCGTTTTCGACATTTTGGATTCCGCGAGCGAAACCTCCAACCCGCACCGCACCGAAACCTTCGGCACGCGCCCACAACGTGCCCCCGGTGACGTGGTTTATGAAAACGTGAGTTTCAACTACGCCGGTGATCGCGTGGTGCTGAAAAACATTTCGTTGCACGCGCGACCGGGAGAAATGATTGCGCTCGTCGGCCCTACAGGCGCAGGCAAATCCACGCTTGTGAATTTGTTGCCCGCCTTCTACGAAGCGACGAGCGGGCGCATCCTGCTCGACGGTCGCGACGCCCGTTCGCTGACGCTCGATTCGTTGCGCGCCCAAATCAGCGTCGTCAGCCAGGAGCCATTTCTGTTCAACGGCACCGTGCGCGAGAACATTCTCTACGGCAGGCTGGAGGCGACCGAAGACGAATTGTTTGCCGCTGCGCGCGCCGCGAATTGCCATGAGTTCATCACGCGATTGCCGGAAGGCTACGATTCGCGCGTCGGCGAGCGTGGCGTGAAACTCAGCGTGGGCGAGAAACAGCGCGTCAGCATTGCCCGCGCGTTGCTCAAGAACACGCCCATCATTATCCTCGACGAAGCGACCGCGAGCGTGGACACCGCGACCGAGAAGCTCATTCAGGAAGCACTCGAACATTTGATGGCGCACCGCACCAGCTTCGTGATCGCTCATCGTCTTAGTACGATTAGGCGGGCCGATCAAATCCTCGTGTTGCGGGCCGGGGAAATCATCGAGCGCGGCACGCATGATGAATTGCTCGCCGTCGATGGCCTCTACGCCAAACTCGCCCGCATCCAAAACACGACCTTCATCGAAGAGAGCTTCGAGAAACTGACGGCGACGCCGTGATTTGACTGCTACAAAGACAGATGCCCCAGTGCCAGCAAACCGTAGCAGGTATATTCGCAATCGAGGTGATCATCTGCCCAATTGCCGTGGAATGATCCTTCATTGATCCACAGCGAATCCACGAAGTCCAGGCATGGCTCTTTGATTTTCTCGAATGACGTTCCGAGTCCAGCGAGCGCGTGCAGCGCCGTGGCGGTGGAAAGCAAATCCGGAATGGGCGCACCGGGCACGGCGAGGAACCCGCCTTGCGGATGCGCTTGCGCCAATAACCATTCGCCGACGGCCGCGTTCACCGGCATGTTCAGATTTCTGAGGACGGTCACTGCGGCCGCCGTGGCATTGGTCGCGCCCACTGGCATCGCGCCGCGGCCAAAAACTTCGTTGGTCCACGCGCCATCTTCGGTTTCCAAAAACTTCAACGAGCGAACCAACTCCATTGGCTCAGGCAGTAACACATTGAGATCCTGGTGAGCCGCGAGT
>DATHKK010000097.1:0-5003 GCA_035489355.1 Candidatus Limnocylindria bacterium | reverse complement strand
CTGGCTTATCCGACCATTCATTTCCAGCGCGAATCATTCTGGCGGGGCGAAATTCCGATGTGGAATCCCTACAGCAATTCCGGGGCGCCCTTTCTCGCGCAATGGGGGACCATGGTCCTCTATCCGTTCTCGCTCATTTATCTTTTGCTGCCGCTGCCGTGGTCGCTGAGCCTTTTTTGTTTTGCACACGTTTGGCTGGGCGGGATCGGGATGTATTTGCTCGCGCGGCATTGGACCAAAACCAATTTGGGCGGCGCGCTGGCGGGAACAACTTACGTTTTCAATGGCATCATGTTCGCGAGCTTCGTCTGGCCCAATTATCTCATCACGCTCGGATGGATGCCGTTCGTCGTGCTGCTGGCCGAGCGCGCCTGGCGTGAAGGAGGACGGTGGACCGTCGGCTGCGCGCTCGTGTCCGCGCTGCAAATGTTATCGGGCGCGCCGGAAATCATTCTCTTCACCTGGCTCATCATCGCTCTGCTTTGGTTATGCGACGTGGTGCGCGCGCCGGCTGCTGCGCTTCGTGCGTTGGGCCGGATGCTGATCGTGGTGTTGCTCACGAGTGGTTTGATGGCTGTGCAACTGATGCCGTTTTTTGAACTGCTGAAACATTCCCATCGCGACCTGAGTTTTGTCACCGCGAAGTGGCAACTGCCGCTCTGGGGCTGGGCGAATTTCATCGTGCCTCTTTACAACGCCTTCCAAACGCAGACGGGTCAGTTCTACCAATACGATCAGGGATTTCTTTCTTCGGTGTACATCGGTGGCATCGCGCTGGCCTTCGCCCTGGTCGCGGTGTTTCGCTGGCCGGATGCGCGGGTCTGGATTTTGTGCGCGCTGGGTCTGCTCAGCCTTTTCCTGGCCTTTGGCGAACAGACTCCCGTCTTCGGGACCCTTCGAAAGGCGCTGCCGTTTCTCGGCATCGCTCGCTATCCGGTAAAATTTCTGTTCGTGCTCGCGTTCGTCGTTCCGCTGCTGGCCGGTTGCGGAATGGCCGCGCTATTCCAATCCCGCCGCCGCGCGGCCTTGTACCTTCCCGCCATCCTGGTTCTCGCCGCCATGCTGCTCATCATGTGGGCGGCGCGCGGCCACCGGTTCGTGGACGTCAGCGCGTGGCCGGAAAATTTTCGGCAGAACATTGATTTTGGATGGAGCATCACCATGCCGGGAGATACCTGGCCGGATGCGGTCGCTAATTCCATTGCGCGCGTCCTTTTGTTTGTGCTGACGGTGGGACTTTTCCTGCTGGCGCTGCGCGGAAAACTTTTTGCGCCGTTGTTCGCGCTGGCCGCCCTGATTCTGATTGTGGTCGATGTGAGAACGCACACGCCGGACCAAAGCCCTTCGCTGCCCTCGGAATTGTTCGTGCAGCATTATTGGCCCGAGGATTTGGCGAAGCCCAGGCTGGGCGCGGGGCGCGTCATGATCGTTCCCGAGGCGGAAGACCTTCTGACGTTCTTTTCGAGCACGAACGCGCAACACGGTTGGGAAATCAAACGCCGCGCCGAATGGTCGAACCTGAACCTGCTCGATAGCGTGGCGAAAGTGAACGGCTCCTCGACGCTCCAAACCGTCGAACAACGTCAGGTCGAGAAGGCGCTCTACTCGATGACCAACCGTTTGCCTGCGAGCCTGCTGGATTTTCTCGGCGTGACTTACATCACGAGTTCGAATTCCGCGGCCCACTGGACCGAGCGCCCCAGCGCCTTGCCGTGGGTCACGGCCGGACAAGCGGCGATCTTCGCGGACGATGCGGAAGCGCTCGCCACGATCACGAACAGTGTTTTTGATCCGCGTCAAACCGTGGTGTTGCCGCCCTCCGCACGCAGCGTCGCCGGCGCAGCTTCCAACGCCGTCAACGCCAAAGTTTCTGCCGTGGTTTTTACCCCTCGCTCGATCGAAGCAGAAATCGAGACGCCTGCGCCGACGCTGCTCGTCATCGCGCAATCCTACTATCCGGCCTGGAAAGCTACAGTGGACGATGCAAACGCGCCGCTCTTGCGCGCGAACCTTGCCTTCCAGGCGGTGCCTGTTCCCGCGGGCCGGCACCGCGTGCGCGTCGTTTACATCGACACGAAGTTTCGCGTCGGGGCGCTGGTGTCCGGTTGTTCGCTGCTCCTTTGCGGTCTGGTCTGGCTCAGGAGTGGCAAATCGCGCGACTAAAGTTGTGTGGATGAGTCTCATCTTTCTTTACCAAAACCCATCTGACATTTACAGATGTCGGCCATGGATTTCGGAAACCCCATCGTGTGGATTGTCGTCGGCCTGATCGTGGCCGCGCTTGTCACTGTCATCGTTGCGCCGCGCTTTTCTGCCGAGGCGCGTCTCGAACGCCGCCGCCGCAAGAACAACGCGCGCGTGATCAGCAAATCACAGCGCCCGACCGTGAAGTTCAGCGCGCGCACGGAAAAATCGAAGAAGTAAATCACAACGCCGGCCCGCCAGCCGTTTCGTTAGCGGGTGGTACAGTCAAGATGCGCCGATGTGTGCGTGCGCCGTGATTTGGCTTCTTTGCCATCATCGAGTTTTCCTTTAGAATCCTCGGCCATGAACAACTTCAAACCCCCCGCGCCGCCTCTTTTGTTCCTGTGCGGGATGGCGTTGCTGATTTCCTGCGCGATTGGCTGGAGCGCCGAGGTCCCTGCTGTGCCGTTCCCTCCAGTTCCCACCAACACCGTGCAGCCGACCGTCACGGCGCAAATGGGCGACGTGGGTGGAAAGTTTTTTGGACGCACGCCCGATTCGGCGAAGACGCGGCACTACTACATTGCGGCCGAGCCGGAGCTGTGGGACTACGCGCCGCAAGGGCAGGACCCGGTGTGCGGCAAACCTCTCCCGCCGCCGGTCCTTGCGCAACGCCGCGTCGCCAAGATGCGTTACGTGCAATACACCGACGCGACGTTTACGACGAAAGTGTTTCCCACGGCGCGCCTCGGAATCATGGGTCCCGTCTTGCGCGGAGTGGTGGGTGATTTTCTGGCGGTAACGTTCATCAATCGCGGCGGGCAACCATTCTCCATGCACCCGCATGGCGTCAAGTACGACAAGGATAGCGAAGGTTCGTATTACGAACCGCGGCCTGGTCTCGGCGCCGCCGTCGCGCCGGATGCGAAGTTCACTTATGTCTGGCACCTGGACGCGGAGTCCGGCCCGATGCCGGGCGAACCGAGTTCCAAAGGCTGGCTCTACCACAGCCACGTAAATGGCGACGAGGAAGCGAACCTCGGCCTAGTCGGGTTCATCGTCGTCACCGATCCGCAACGCGCCCGGCCCGATGGCACGCCTGCCGATGTGGATCGCGAGCAGGCCGCGCTGTTCATGATTTTCGACGAGAGCGGGCTCGGCGAGGCGGAGCGCGAGGCCGCCGAGTACGCCAGCTTGAGCACCAACAACTCGTCGCTGGTAAAGCCGTGGTCGCAGGTGCAGGAAATTCTCGAACAAGGCGCGCGCGCGGCCATCAATGGTTACATCTTTGGCAATCTTCCGGGACTCGAATTGAACGAAGGCGAGCGCGTGCGCTGGTATCTCTTCGGTCTCGGCTCGGAAAAAGATTTTCACACCGCCCACTGGCATGGCCAGCGCGTGCTCGAAGAAGGCCGCCGCCGCACCGACGTGGTGGACCTCTTGCCCGCATCCATGAAGGTCGCCGACATGATCGCCGACAATCCTGGCTCATGGCTGTTTCATTGCCACGTGTCGGACCACATGACGGAAGGTATGTTCGCCAGTGTGAACGTGCATCCAAAGAGCGCGCCTGCTTCGAGCAAGACCGCCGGGCCGGCATTTTTCGGACTCGCGGCGGCGCAACAATCGTTGCAGATAAAAAAAGCCGAAGCCTCCCTGGAAGCCGGGGGCGATTGCCGAATCGGACTCGCGGGCGTCGTGGTCGTGTTCGACGCATTTTCTGTTTTCACGCAGCCGGTCACCTTTGAAATTCTGGGCCGTACGTTGCCGTTCAAGCCGGATCGCCGTGGACGCGCGCTCGCCGCGGGCGGCGAGTTCCAGATTAAAAACGCCGGCGAGTTCGGGGTCGTGTACGGCGGCCAGATGGAATTCGAACTGCGCTTGCAAGGCAAGGAGTGGCGCGAGGGTTTGACAAAGCTTGGGCTGACTGGAGCGGGACCGCAGCGCGTCATGGTGCCGTTCAAGGCCAAGGTCGGCAGCGCCTCGCACGAAGGTCTGGCGGAGGTGCAATGCGTTTTCAAATGAAGCGATGGAAAGAGGCCGGGAGCCGCAACTCCGCTTGCTCTTCGCTTTGCGCCCGTTAATTTCGTCGCACTCAAACTGATGAGCGTGGCGACTTCGCATCTCAAGAACCTCGACTATTCGGTCATGCAGCAGTGCATGCACTGCGGCATGTGCCTGCCTACGTGCCCGACTTACGATGCTACCAAGATCGAGCGCAACAGCCCACGCGGCCGCATCGCGTTGATGCGCGCCATCGCCGATGATCGCCTCGAAGCGACGAAGACCTTTGCGGACGAAATGTATTTTTGTCTCGGCTGTCTTGCGTGCATGACGGCGTGTCCGGCGGGCGTGAATTATGCGGAACTGTTCGAGCACGCGCGCGCGGAAGCCGAGCGCTCCCGCGTGTTGGAGAATCCCAAACGCAATTTGATTCGCGGCTTCACTTTGCGCTGGCTGTTCATGGATTTGAGCCGCCTACACCTGCTCGGGCGTGTGATGCGCCTCTATCAACAGCTCGGAATCCAAACGTTCATTCGCCGCAGTGGCATTCTGAAATTGATGCCGAAGCGCCTGCGCGAACTCGAAGCGATGACGCCACAGATTCAGCCGAAGTTCTCCTCTGAGTTGATCGCCCCGATCACAACGGCCAATGGCACGCGCCGCTATCGCGTGGCGATGCTCACCGGCTGCGCGCAGGATTTGATCTTCAGCGACGTGAATCGCGACACGGTGGAAGTGCTGGCGCGCAACGGTTGCGAAGTCATCACGCCGCCGGAGCAACTGTGCTGCGGTTCGCTGCACGCGCACAACGGCGA
>DATHKK010000096.1:0-2121 GCA_035489355.1 Candidatus Limnocylindria bacterium | reverse complement strand
GGTTCCACGCGGGCACTATACGCTCGCCGTCGAGGGCGCCGGATTCAAGAAGGCCGTTCAGGCGCCTTTTGATCTGGAAGTGCAGCAGCAGGCAACCTTCGATTTCGAAATGGAGGTAGGGCAAGTCAACACCGCTGTCGAGGTGAAAGATTCCGCGCCGCTCGTCAACACCACCAGCGCCACGCTCGGCCAAGTGGTCGACAACAAGTTCATCGACACGATGCCTCTGTCCGGCCGAAATCCTCTCGCCCTAGTGGGGCTCGCGCCCGGCATCGTCGGTGACACCGGCGGGGTGAACTTCTCGGCCAATGGCACGCGCAACTCAACTTCCGACGTGATGCTCGATGGTTCCATCATCACCGGAATCGAACAGAACGGCGGCATTACCGACGTCAAGTACGTTCCTTCTGTCGACGTAGTGCAAGAGTTCAAGGTGCAGACCAACTACTTCAGCGCGGAGTTCGGCAACACCGGCGGCGCGGTCATCAACATCGTCTCGAAAAGCGGCACAAACGATCTTCACGGTGTCGGCTATGAGTTCCATAGCGCTAGCGCACTGAACGCGAACAAGTGGGAGTCCAACCGGAGTGGCAACAACCTTCCTGACTCGCACAAAGACATTTTTGGCTATGCCTTCGGCGGCCCCGTGATCCTACCGAAGCTCTACAACGGGAGAAACAAAACATTTTTCTTCACGAACTATGAAGGCCAGCGCGCCGCGGAAGCCGCCAAATCCCCCACATCGCAGAACACGGTGCCGACAGCGCAACAACTGGCGGGCGATTTCTCGAATATACGCCTCCAGGACGGAACGCCGGTTACGATCTACAACCCTTTCAGCACGTTCGTCAACGACGACGGCGAGACCATGCGCAATCCGTTCACAGGGAACAGGATTCCGGCAAGCATGATAGACCCGATCGCGCTGAAGCTTACGTCGTATTTCGCCAAGCCCACCTCCGATGGCAATCCCTTCACGCATGTCAATAACTGGTTCGCCCAAGGGACCAATCACACCGGATCCAACCAACTCGCGTTCAAAATCGACGAAAACATTTCCGACAAACAGCGCTTTTCGGCGCGCTATACCGTGAACTGGGATGACAGCCAGCCCTTCAACGCTTTGGGCAACGACGCGAATGGCTCTCTTCCCGACACCAGCCGCACCCAGAATGGCGTCGTGGATTACACGCGGATGCAGAATCCCACCACGGTGATCAATTTGCGCGGCGGTCTGACCCGAGCGCATGAGCGGCACGTCCCGGCCAGTAGCTTCGAGCAAACCTCGCTTGGGTTCCCGTCCATCCTCGACTACAACGGAGTCAACATGTTCCCGCGGATCACGACCACCGGCTATCAGTCCCTCGGCGTCGGTGGATACGCGCTCATCTGGCGCGACGAGGACGTGTACGTTGGCAGCGGCAGCGTCACTAAAATTCTGGGCGGACACACGCTCAAGCTCGGGGCGGAAGTCCGCAGGCTGCACGAAAATTATTTCCAGCCCAATCTGCCGCAGGGCGGCTTCAGCTTCAATCGCGCCCAGACCGGTCAGAATCCGCTCGTCGCCAGTTCACGGCAGGGCGATGCCGTTGCGTCCTTGCTGCTCGGCTGGGGCACCATGGATGGCGACAACCCCGGAGGCTATTCGATCGATGTTCCCGCCGCCACCACATCGGGCTATTTTGGCGGATACCTTCAGGACGATTGGAGAATCACGAAACGGCTCACGCTGAACCTCGGCCTGCGCTACGATTTCGACATTCCACGTACCGAGCGCTTCGACCGTGAGGACTGGTGGGATCCCACCGCGCCATCGCCGCTCGCCGGCAAACTCAGCGGAGTTCCTTCCCAGTTCATCGATTTGAAAGGCGCCTACAAATTCGTGGATGGCTCCAATCGCAGTCCCTTCGATGGCGACTATAACAATATCCAGCCCCGGATCGGGTTCGCATTTTCACTGAACAACAAGACTGTGATTCGTGGCGGGTACGGCATTTTCTACTCGGTCAATCGCGACGTGGTGAAGGGTGAAGTGGGCTATGGGTGGCGCTCCGGCTCCAGCCTGCAATGGAGCCGCGATTCGGACCTTACACAGTACGCAACGTTAGAGAACCCGTTTCC
>DATHKK010000095.1:0-2419 GCA_035489355.1 Candidatus Limnocylindria bacterium | reverse complement strand
AGAATCCCGCTTCAGCAGTTTTCTTTAAGGTAAAGTCACCAAGCGACGATCACACGATTCTCACGTTTGCTCCTTTCGTCGCGGAACAAATCGCGAACCGTCCGGAGAAGGCCAACAAGAGAGCTGTAACGTGGAACATCGTGGTGAACGGGTCTGAACTTCGGGACGTTCCGAATGACGCAGCGAGCGAAGGCGACGGCCTGACTTGGAAACTCGCGATGTGGGGATCGGGGCGCGACCAGAGATTGCTTGATCGAATGCAAGAGTCTCATCTCTCCTTCGAGAAATTCTGCGCTGACTTCAAGCTTCTCGCGCATCAGGGATTTGAGACGAGACCCAAGGGGAAAGGTGCTGAGTATTGCGAAGAGTTGGTCGGTAAGAAGAAGCTATCTTTTTCAAAGCTCCGGGAAGTCGGTCGCATCTTTTCATTCCCGCCGCAAGCGCTTGGAACAATTTCGGAAGCAGAAGCTTTCATTCGTAAACGCGGTGGGCTTGTCGGGTTGGAGGTATCGAGACCGCCTCACATCGTAATGGACGCGTCGCGTCGTTTCGCTGTCTTTTCAAACGAGTTCATTGCAGTGCCACCGCGCCAGGTTGGAATAAGCGGAGTGTCTGGCAGTGAAGATCTTTTGCGGGCACTCAGCCTCTACTTGAGTTCCGAATTTTGTACGTATCATCAGTTCTTCGTGTCGCCAAAGTGGGGTGTCGATCAGAACCTCGCGGATCTTGACGCACTGAAAAAACTTCCCGTGCCGTTGGAAAACCTAACGAAAGAGGATGCTCGGGAGTGGAACGAAATTCATCGTGAAGTTGTTTCACTTTCAACGAAACGCTTTGAACCACTTGGGCGGAGTGATGCCGAAGAACAGCGATTCACGGAATTGCTCGCAGTTTTGAATTCGAAAGTCTTCAAAGTTCTGCGAATTCGCGCTGCCGACCGCTGGCTCATCGAAGATTTCGTTCATCTGCATTTGCAACTGAACAAAGGCAAGGTAACGCAAGACGCGATGCGTGCTCCGACTCCCGGAGAGTTGCAGACCTACTTGAGTGTCCTTCGCGATAGCTTGGATGGCTTTCTTTCAGCCAATCGTGGCGTTCGCCACAAACTGGAGACAGTCACAGCCAGAGAATCGGCGTTCATCTCAGTCGCGCTGCAACGCACATCGGAACCGGTCATCCCACGAGTAATTCCGGCGGACGATACGACGGCGTCAGCGTTGCTGAAAATACGAGACCGTCTGCGGCAAAAACACAGTCAGTGGCTTTACTTTGATCGCAGTCTCAAAATTTACGACGGCAAGGCGCTTTATCAATTCAAGCCGATGCAGCGACTGCATTGGACACGTCGTCAGGCCGTTTTGGATGCGGACGAGATTATCGCCGAAGCCGCTTCTCACAGCGAGACCACATGAGTGACGCCGAACGCAGCAGCGCGGGCGGCGTTCCGGCGCTCAGCGCAGTTTACCTCGCGGAACTTCGCGAACACGCTTTGGCGCTCGTATGGATGGGTTATCAGCGAATGCTGACGGTCGATCACGCCGAAGCCGAAGAGGATACCATCACCGGTGAATTGGCCCGTCACATGGACGAGATCACCCAAGACGAAAATGCTCCGCCATGGACGGAGCACTACACAGTGAAAGAACAGGTGCGCTCCCACACGTCCGACAAGTTCGGCAAACGACGCCCGATCGTTGATGTGGAGTTCGAGCGACACAAGCGCGGCAAACGCCCGCGCCTCCGCTTCGAAGCAAAACGTTTAGGCCGAGGTGCGACAGTCGCAGATTATTGCGGCGGCGAGGGTCTCGGAGCTTTCGTTGATTGCCACTATTCCAGAACTCATGACGAAGTTGGAATGCTTGCGTACGTCCAAACAGGAACTGAAGATGAGTGGGCGGAGAAGCTGAAAGCCGAATTGATTCCGAAGGCGCACAGTGTGATAGCCGGTGGTGAGTGGATGCGCATGGGATCGCCCGGCGGACCACCACACACGTTCCAAACAATGCACGCCGACAAACATGCGGTGAATTTCTTACTCGTACATATTCTTCTACGGTTTGCACGTGCAACGACCACTTCCGACATATGACCACCGCCGAGTTGGCCCGCCATTGGTTCGAGTCCGTCTGGAATCGCCGTCAAATTGAGGTGGCTTTCAATCTTCTGGAACCGGGTGCCGCAGGCATCTCCGAGGGCGGCGTCATCACCGGGCCGGAACAATTTCGGGACCAGATCTTCATTCCGTTCACGCCGGCCTTTCCCGATTTGCGCGTGTAAATCGTGGGGACGGTGGCGGAGGGGGACGAGGTGGTGGTGCGCTGGATGGCCCGGGGCACTCATGCCGGCGAGGCGTTGGGATTGAAGGGCAGCAACCGCAAGATCGAGTTCTCCGGCATGACCTGGTTTCGCTTTCGCAACG
>DATHKK010000094.1:0-2267 GCA_035489355.1 Candidatus Limnocylindria bacterium | reverse complement strand
GCTCTGCAACCGTTCCACGGCGAACGGGTTTTCTCTGTTCAGGTCCGTGACGCAAAGCACGTCGGGCAACTCAGGATTGAACCACGCGATCACGTCCTCTCCGACAAGCTGCCCCGTGCGTTCGTTGACGTAGGTGTACGTCTGCTTTCCGATTTTGAAATTAATCCCGGTGCGCTTCACGCTGAGTTTCCGCTGATGGTGAGCGAGCAAATAACGACACGCCGCATCGAATCGAATAGGCGGATCGTTTGGGTTTTGAAATTCTTCGAATGCGTCATCTGGCGAGCGACCCTCCGTCATCTTTCCCCGTTGCGGCGCAGCGTTGTATTGCTCGCAAATCTCGCGCAGGCGCAGTTGCCACTCTTCAAACGAGTAAAAGAATTCCGTTGGATGCTCCTTCCCGCCCTTCACCAGCAGGATTTGCTTTTGCACGCGCTCAAACTTTTCGTGCCGCTCATCGCACCCGATGTATCCGCGCTCGCCTTCCATCCGGTCTTGGAGTAATCCCAGCACGTGTTCAATAGGTTTCGCGCGCGGCAACTTGGCGTGGCGAAACTCAAGGCCAAGATCGCGCATCCCGCGCTCAGTGTCGTTCCAGGTATGGTTGGAGTTCTCGCCAACAATCAGCTTCGAATTCCGCCAAATGCCATTCTCGAAATACCATCCGCGGCTCGGCAGTCCATGTTCGTCACAGGTTCTCGTCATCAGCGTCTTGATTGCTGGCGAGTGGTAATTCGGCTTCGGTAAAAGAGCGAATTCGAGAACACGTTTTGACCGCAAATCAATCATGGGCAGGAATTGCCCGCGCATCAGAGCAAACCAGCCTTGGCCGTCAGGAACGTAGAAGTAAACCGGTAGCGTGCAATCGTCTGACTGGTACCAGTCGCCCGCGTGAACGCCGCTCCAGTCGCGATCAATGTGTGGGCCGTTCAATTTCGTTTGGCGTGGCCCGTGGTGAATATCGTTCAACCGCTCAATCTCAGGCAGGACGGCGGCACGCACGGCGCGCGGAATATCAGGCGATGCAACGCGCCGTTGGTAGTACTGCAGCAAGTCGTGATTCAACTCGCGCTTTTCGGAAAGCGCCTTCCACGCCTGGCTAACACGTCCGCCATGAAAGAGCGTAGCGTGTCCGACCAACTTGTCTGCATCTTCAGCAGACATAACCGGTGCGCGGAAGCGACCGGAGTTCGTTGAACGACGATCGGCAACGGCGCTTGGCTTGCGACCATCAGCAACCCATCGGGAATGTTTGCGATTGAACTGCCGCTTCAACGCCGAGGCCGTGTCAGACAGCACGGGCGCGGCAGTGAACAGGAACGCGAGCAAGCTGCCTTTCACGTCGCGCTTTTTCTTCTCTTCCAGGCCGCGCTCGTATTGCTCAAACACCAAAGTCCAGAACAGGCTCAATTCGTCTGATGTTGGCTTCAGCGGGTTCGCGAAGGATGAAAGCACTTCGGACAGTTCAGTCCATTGCGCGGCGTTGGCGAGGGCTTGCAAAGTGGGCGGTGAACGTCGGACAACTTCGTCCAAATAAATTTCCAGTCGTGACCAGTTCTCCAAGCCGCCGTCACGCTCGCACGTGCGCGCGAGCAAGCGACGCCAATGGCGCGCGGAGACGGCGAAACCAAACTC
Organism: Candidatus Limnocylindria bacterium; assembly: GCA_035489355.1. GTDB lineage: Bacteria > Verrucomicrobiota > Verrucomicrobiia > Limisphaerales > SIBH01 > JANNGC01. The sequence continues at coordinate 632 of DATHKK010000094.1, read as the reverse complement.
GCGCCGATAATCTTCCAGACCCATTGCTACTAATTCTCCAGGCGTGACCGAAAGGTCATCCATGCGGGCAAGCGGGCGGGCCAAGGCGCGTTGGAGCTTCACGGCACGCGTGCGCGTTTCTTCGGACACTTCAGCGAGCGTGACGGGCGGTTGCCACACGGTCACGGGATGGCGCAGCAATGCCTCTGCATCGCGGCAGAAATGGCGTTGCGCGGCAGTTTCAAGCCGGATGCGCAATCGATCGGGAAGTACGGCCAAAGGCCATTGGCCCGCTCTTCCGTCCTGCCCCGCGCTGAAATCAGACGGAGTGACATTGGCGAGCGCCAAGAGCACGGCACGTTTGGACAGTCCGCTTGCGCTCGCGATTTGACTCGCGGTGAAGAGTGCAACGGGGGCGCTCGCGTTCATGGGGAAAGGGCGGGCAAACTCGACTCGGCTCCGTCCTTGTTGAAGGGATCGGATTTAATTGCCCCCGCTAACCAAGCCGGTCTGCCCATAAATGGGCGTGAAAAAGCGGCTGCAACACGTTGGAAAACGTCCGGGCAAAATGACAAACCCGCCCGGAAATCCGCACCGGGAACCAACATTGTTGCAGCCGCTCGTAAGTTCATCGCGAGCGCCTTATGCGTCGG
>DATHKK010000093.1:0-2078 GCA_035489355.1 Candidatus Limnocylindria bacterium | reverse complement strand
AAACGATCCCTCTCCTCCGTTGTCTTCGCCGGCAGCAGATCGCCCGCGACCTGTTCCTGGATGAAGCGATCGAAGGGAACATCCTTGTTCACCGCGTCGATGACGTAGTCGCGATACTTCCATGCGTGCGGATACGGGATGTTGCGCGAAGGACCAGTCGATTCCGCATAGCGCGCCACGTCCAGCCAGTGACGCCCCCAGCGTTCTCCGAACTGCGGCGAAGCAAGCAAACGGTCCACGACTTTGGCGAATGCATCCTTCGACTTGTCGTCGGGGAATGCCTGAATGTCTTCGGGCGCTGGCGGCAAACCCGTGAGATCAAACGTGACGCGCCGAATCAACGTGATGCGATCCGCATCGCCGACTGGCGGAAGATTTTTCTCCTCCAGCTTCGCGAGAATGAATCGGTCAATGTCGCTCCGCGGCCAAGCCGTCTTCGCGACGCTCGGCACCTTGGGCACCGTGAGCGGCTGCCACGCCCAGTGATTGGTCCTGAGCTGGCCGTACTCCGGCTTGATGCGCCCCAGCGATGCAGGAATCCTTTCGCGCGGCCAGGCCGCGCCGTCCTTGATCCACGTTTCGAGAGTCGCGATCTGTTCTTCGGAGAGCGCTTCCGTGTCTTTCGGCATGCGGCGCTTCACGTCCTTCGCGCGCAGACGCCGCAGCAAGGTGCTGATCTCCGGCTCGCCCGGCACAACCGCCGCGCCACCATCGCCGCCGCTCAGCAGCCCATTGCGATCATCCACGCGCAAGCCGCCCGCAGGCTTCGTATCAGCGGAGTGGCAACTGTAGCAATTCTCCACGAGGATCGGCCGCACCTTCTTCTCGAAGAACTCGATCTTCGCAACGGCAGCATCGGCTGAGGTTGCTTGAGCAAATGCAGAGGCGGCGTACGCGAGCATCGCGCCGACGCTCAGAGCCAGTCGGAGAAACGGGTAGCACGGGCTACCGGCCTGTGCCGCTGGGCAACCTGCCCAGCGGAATGGGAAAGGGCATCCGCGACTCAACCAACGCCCGCTTGGCAAACGAAGCCTTCGCTCTTCCGCCGGGCTGGTAGCCCGGCGGCACAGGCAGGTTGCCTGTGCTACCCACGACAGGATTTTTAGACTGGCTCTTAGAACTTTGATGACAAATTCAGGTTTCATAATCGCTAGCTCCTTCGAATCAGTTCTTCGCCGCAGGCGTGTTGGTCAGGAATTCTGAAACGGAGGCCGCGGCCGCGGCGCGTTGCGCACGCTGTCCACGACGGGCTCCACCGGCCACGAGTCGCGGCGGTCCCCAGGCGGGCGGAACCAGTTCCGCATTCCACTTGTTCCAATCCGCTTCGAGTTCCTTGAACTTCGCCGGCTCCTTTGCCGCGAGGTCAGTCTTCTCGCCGATGTCGGAAGCGAGGTTGAACAGCTGCAGTTCTTCGGAACCCGCGCCGCGTACGAGCTTCCAGTCGCCTTTGCGAATCGCGAGTTGCTGCCCGAAGCGCCAGTAGAGCGCGTCGTGCGGCACGCCTTTGTTCTCGCCAGTGAGGAACGGCAGAAGATTCACGCCGTCGAGCTTCGGATTGGCCGCCGTCGAAACTCCCGCGAGCGCCAGAGCCGTGGCGTGAATGTCGAGTTGAATAACCGGCTGCTGGTAAACCTTGCCCGCCGGCAGCTTGCCCTTCCATTGCGCGAGGAACGGCACGCGAATGCCGCCTTCCCAAGTCTGCGCCTTGAAACCGCGCAACGGTTCGTTCTTCGACGTGTTCGCGAGCGTGGGCCCGCCATTGTCGCTGAAGAAGAAGACCAGTGTGTTTTCCTCTAGTCCGCTCTCGCGCAACTTTTTCAGCACCGCGCCCACACCGTCATCGAGACCGGCGAGCAAGCCGGCGAACTTGCGACGGCGCTCGTCCGTGATGTGCGAGAAGCGGTCGTAGTACTTCGGGTCCACATCGAGCGGGCCATGCACCGCGTTGAAGGCGAGTTGGAGAAAGAATGGGTTCTTCTGGTTGTGGTCGATGAAGGCCAGCGCCTCGCGCGTGAACGCATGCGTGAGCACTTCTTTCTCGTCCACATGATTGGTGCCGCGTTGAACGGAATTGCGAG
>DATHKK010000092.1:0-23911 GCA_035489355.1 Candidatus Limnocylindria bacterium | reverse complement strand
CCGACGCATAAGGCGCTCGCGATGAACTTACGAGCGGCTGCAACAATGTTGGTTCCCGGTGCGGATTTCCGGGCGGGTTTGTCATTTTGCCCGGACGTTTTCCAACGTGTTGCAGCCGCTTTTTCACGCCCATTTATGGGCGGCATTATTCGGCGGCTGGGGACAGCCCGTAAGTTGATCGCCTTGAACAAGCGACGAGCCGGGTTTTGCCTGCCCGCCCTTTCGCCATGACCCCGAGCGTCCCACGTTCAACCTTCAGCGCCAGTGAACTGGCGAAGGCAATCGGTGTCTCCAAACGCGCCGTGACATTGGAACTAGAAGCCGTTGCGCCTTCATCGTCGGAAAGGGTGCGCGGACAAGAGGCGCGCACCTGGCGCGTGGCCGATCTCCCGGAATCCCTCCGCGGTCGTTTGGTTCAGGCGAGTTCCCGTCTGGGATTTGATGACCCCGAGATGCTCCTACAGCGACCCGCCACAACGTGGGAGCCGTCGCTGCCGCTAAAGGACATTCTTCCTGCGCAAATCGAGCAAGCCCACAAGCTGCGCGCTGCGCTGGCGTTGCCGCTCGCCCGAATGAATGAGCCTGGCATGGGTGCGGAACAACTCGCCGACATTGGCTTGCGCGAATACGCGCGCACCTTTGGCCACCGTGTTACCCCTCGACATTGGCAATTCCTTTTCGCGCGAACCCGCGAGCGCGATCGAGGACTAAACGACTTTGAACGGCTCGAAATTTATTTGTCCGATCATTTGACGAGGAAGCCCGCGCCGGTTGCCCCTGGTAACGACGTTGCAAGAACGATGCAGGACGCAATTCCTGCGAACCCTACCAACGTGTCGGACACGGACGTTGAATACGTTTGGTACCGCGCCTTTGATGAATTCGATCAAGCCTTGGAGCGTGGCAAGGCGTGGGCCACCGCGAAGGCCGAAGTCCTCAAGGTGCTGCAAAACAGCCCGCTCGCTTTGGCTTCGTCGACTGAGGCTTTGCGAAAGAAATTTGAGCGCAAGTACGCCAGATGGATCGAATCAGGGCGGGCGTCGATGGCACTCAAAGACCAGCGCCAATTTACTTCCGGCCGCTTTCGCCGGCCGGAGTTGACCAAGGATGATTGGGAGACCCTTTTGGCTCGATGCTTGGAACATGGCGGGCGCATCAGTGAAGGCTGGCGCTGCTCTGAAGCGCAATGAACTCAGTTTGGAGGTAACACAGCACTACGCCGCCAACCCTTCGTGCAAGTCGTACGTGCCGCATTCTCTACGCGAGAAACTCGCGCCGGAGATTAAACGGTTGCTGGATAGTCACCACGGATCGCACCGGTCTAAAATGCGTGGCGCTTACATTCAAGCGGACTGGTCGGACACTGCCGCCGGAGATGTTTACTCTGCTGATGACTGCACGCTCGGCATTTACTTTTACAAGTACGTGGACGGCGAGCTTCGCCTTGTCCGTGGCCAGTTCCTGCCAATGATCGATTGCCGAAGCAACCTTGTGCTGGGCTTCGCAATCGTCCCGGAACGGAACTATACGGCTGTGATGATCCGCGGCTTGATCCGCCGGGTGCATCAAACGTACGGCTTTCCCCGAAAGTATTTCCTCTTTGAAGGCGGCATTTGGAAACGTTCCAAAATCATTAAAGGTGTCGAAGCCAAAGGCGACGCCGTGCCCTTCGAAGAAACAGAGATGGGTTTGAGATCGTGGGTAGGTTTTCGGCACGCCAAGACCGCGCGCGGGAAGGGGAAGATGGAGCGAGTGATCGGCTTGTTGCAAAACCGACTAGAGCCCTATCCGGGATATGTAGGCCGCGACGAGATCAATGACAGTTACGAGCGCGTGCAGAAGCAACTCGCGGAGGTGCGCGCTGGGAAGGCCACTCCCGAGAAATACTTTTTGGAAGAAAGCCAATGGCTTGTCTTGATCGAAAAGGAGATCGAAGAATACAATCACGAGGTTCAGACAGGCAGCATCGTGGGCAAATCTCCGCTTGAAGCTTGGGATGCTTATTTCACAGAGGAACTGAATCACTTAGACGCCCCGTTCGAGTACCTGCTGGCGAATCACCGCGCGCCCTACCTGGTCACAAAGAATGGCATCGGTATCAAATTCTCCGGCATTCAAAACCGCTGCTGGTACCGCAACGAGCACACGAGCAAGCTAATCGGCGAGAAGGTTCTGGTCTGGTACGATCCAGAGGCTCCGGAAGCCATCACGATCACAGATTTTCAGCGACAAAACCCGATCACCATTCCCCGCGCCGAAGATGCGCCGGGCACGACGGCCACGCCGGAAATGATGGCGGCAGCTTATGCTTCAGTGAAGGCGCAAAACTCGCACGCTCTCACGGTTTACCGGATTATCGCTCCAAAATTTCGCCGCAACATTTTGCGTCGCACGGTGGGCCTCTCTGATGCCATCGCGCTCGACCAGCAAATCACTGAGCAACGCAATGCCGTCACGGTTAAGCAGAAAGATAAATCCCGCCGCTTCAATTCGCTGCGCCAAGCTGCCAGCGCCGCCGGACTCGCGCTGCCGGGCAGTGCCGCACGCAGTGAATCGACGATGCAGGCCACTTCGGACTTGATCGAACTGATGCAGAAGAGACGGCAAACCGAAAGGGGACAAAATGAGTAACACACGATATGCAGAGCCAGGCGAACCACTGGCGCAGAACCGTTTCGCATCCAGCGCGGCTTTCGATACTGGCCTGCTCGGCAACCTGGTTGCTCGCCGGTGCGAAAAGCTGGAAAAGGCGGAAGACCGCGAACTTGTTTGGTTTTTACAATGGGTCTCGCATCAGGCGGGCGGACTCAGACGTTTTGTGCGGGTGTTCTGCCAGACGTACGCTGAGCAAATCGCTACGCGCGCCATGCAGCGTTTGGGCTTTAAGGCCGGGCAAATCTACAATGCGGAACAAGTGCGCGCCGTGCGCGCAGAGTTTCCCTTGGGCGAACACGAAGACGATTTTCTTTTGAAAGGGGAAGAGGACTTGATGTCCGCGATGGGATATAAAAGTTCAGAAGATAAGTCTCTCACCCGTTCGGAGGCAGCGCGCCGGCCGAATAGTTATCCTGCTGAAAAGTTCGTGCGCCGCTGCCAGGAAGCCGTCGCAACACTGGAAGCTCGAATCACCGACTTTTGCCTTAACCCGGAGGTTAATCCGGATGCCTTTTCACCGTGGTTCTTCCCGAATTTGATCCAGACGCTGCACCGCGCGAGAAAAGCCCATGCAACGCAGTTGCAAGCCTGCTTTGTCGAAACAGATGTCAGCGAGGCGGTTGAATCAGAATTGGATTACGCCCTTGAAACCGGATGCATGGTCATCATCGAAGGCCGCGCACGCTTAGGAAAATCGAGCGGTGCGAGGCATTGGTGCGATGCGCGGCCCGGACGCATTCGCTACGTGCAAGTGCCGCCCGGCAACGACGAGAAGGGATTTTACCGAGTCGTAGCGCAAGCGCTCGGCGTGAGTTCGGGTCTTTCCATGAAGGGTTCCCAGATCCGCGAGCGTATCGAGAACACACTTCAGGGACGGGACATCATGATCGTCTTTGATGAGACCCATTATCTTTGGCCGCAAACGCTGCGCCGCCCCGAAGCTTCGCCGATTCGATTGAGTTGGATCATGACGGCGCTGATTAACAAAGGCGTGTCGGTGGGCTTGGTTACGACGCCTCAATTCTCCCGCAACCAAAAGCAAACAGAGAAGAGCAGCGGATGGACTTCAGAGCAGCTTGTTGGGAGGACGGGCCATTACAAAAAGCTGCCGATGGAACTCTCGCACCGCGACCTGGTGCGTGTCGTAAAGGCGCACGTTCCGGAGTTGGACGAAGAGATTCACGAGATGCTCGCCAAGTACGCCGCGCAGTCGATGGGATACGTCGCCGGGATCGAGCATGTCGTGAAGCGCGCTCGCTTTGTCGCCAGTCGCCAGGGCCGCACTGAGCCGACTTTTGCCGACATCGACCTTGCATTGACTGCGGCGCCGGAATCCGACGCCGCGTTTACTGGCGCGCTAAATGAAGCGTCGGTTGCAATCGCAAAAAAGCAGGGCGCTGAGCCAATAGAATTTTCCGTTCCGAAAGCTCGCAAGCGCACCGTTCGAGTGAACGATCCAACCGTGAGTAACGGTGCCTCGCGAGCGCCGGCCGGGAAGACTTAGAACAATCTAACAGTTTGCTGAAACACGCCGCCAAAGGGTGCGCATTTTTATTGCCCCGATAGTTTAGGAAGTCGAAGCGCCTCGTTTCGGACATCTTTTGCGTAAATATACAGCTCTCACCTTGGACTAAGTGCCACTTGCCATTCTCGAACACGGGCGGAGAGTGCGAACATGAAGAGGTTCTTGATGTTGATGGCTGTGGCGGCAGCGCTTGGACTCACGACGGGCTGTGAGACACCGATTCCACCCGGCGCGGAACGTGGACCGCACGGCACCATCGCCTACTTCGTTCCTGTCGATGCGACCCCGCCCGGCGCTCACATCGAGGGGAATGGCGAATACGCGGCCCGCACTCCTGTGACCCTAAAAATTTGGGGCGATCCCGACGGCACTTTTCACGACTTCGGGTCGTCATACTATTTCGTCCGTGCGCTGCCGGTGACGACGAACCAGTTTCCGCAAACGCGCGTCTTTTACACCGGCCATATGCTCGGGCCGGAGGACAGAATTCCGTCGCGCATCTTCTTCGACATGAATACTCAACCGCCTCAATACGTGCCGGTGCCAGTGCCTTATCCAGCGTATCCGTCGCCCTACTACTACGATCCGTTCTGGGGGCCTTCGGTGCATTTCGGGGTGTCGGGGCCGCGCTTTCATCGGCGTTGGCGATGAGAAACGCAGGCGCACGGAAAATCAAACGCCGGTGGAATTAGCCTTTTCGGTTGTTGCTCCTTGTTGTCAACGCGGTTGTCCGCGACAGTCTCGTTCCGGGGACGGGGCTGTGGTTAGTCTTGTTCCTCGACCAGTCGGCGGATTGTGTCGTTTTCACGATGGCGCAGTCCGCCATTTCTTTTGTCCACGGTGATTGCCTTCAATAAATTATCCGCAGCTTGCGCAGATGATCGACGGCCTCCATTCCTAAAAATCTGCGTCATCTGCGGATGAGCAGAGCTTTCTTCTATGAGCCAATCGCCGTTGCCGAAGCCTCTTGGATTCCAGGCTCGGCGAGCACGGTGACTTCATCGCCCACGCGAATCATGCCGCCTTGGATCACCTGCGCCAGCACGCCTTGCCGGCGTTCTTCCATGAGCGCGCGCAACCCCTGGCAGATGCGGTCCATCTTTTCGCAAGGCATGCGCGCCTCGTAAAAGAACAGTATCGCCTCGCCCACGCGCACCTCGCGGCCGACGAGCGCAACTAAATCGATACCGAGCGTCTCGATATTCGAGCGCACCGCACCGGGCGGAATGGATTGCAAGCCCAAGGTTGCGGCGTGTTCGCCAATTTGCTCGCGTTCCATCAAGCTCACCTGCCGCTTGCTCGGTTGGCCGGTGCTGCGGCTGATCGCGCCGAACTTGCGCGGGTTGCCGCGGATTCCTTTTTCCGCGACGACTTCGATCTGTTCGACGGAGCGGAGCGGTTCGCCCGATTTTTCCGGATGCAGATGAAGTGAAGCGACGCAGCCAATCTGTGGCATGCGAAAAGCCTACGCACGCTCTCTTGCCCGTGAAATAAATTTCGACTAAACCCGCCGCATGTTCGCCATGCTCTCGGACACGTTGACCAACCTCGACTACCTCAAATACCTCATCACGTCGCCCGTGGCGTTGGTCGGATTGCTCTTTCAACTCTGGATGTTCATCGACGCCGTTCGCCGTCGCGAATGGATCTGGGCCGTTTGCATCTTCGTCTTCTCGGTCATCAGCGCGCTGCTCTATTTCTTCATGGTCTATCGTGCAGCAGGCGGTGGCGTGACGCGCGGTTTCGAACTTCCCGGCGCGCACTCGCGGCGGCGCATCAAGGAACTCAAGGCGCAGATTCACCATCTGGACAAGGCGCACCATCATCTTCAGCTCGGCGACATTTATTTTCAGCAGGGCAAACTTGATCTTGCCGAGACGCATTACCGCGCTTCGCTGGAACGGGACGGCACCGATCGCGATGCACGGGCGCACTTGGGCCAATGTTTGTTGAGGAAGAAAGAACCTGCCGAAGCTCTGCCGTTACTGGACGCGGTCGTGAAGGAAGACCCGAAACACGACTATGGCTACACGATGATGGCGCTGGCGGAAACGCACATGGCCCAGGGGCAAATCGATGGTGCGATCCAGGTTTGGGAGCGAGTGCTGCAGAATTATTCTTATGCCCGCGCGCGTGTGCAGTTGGCCGAACTCTACATTGCGAAAAACCAGCTCGACGCAGCGCGCGAACAAGTGCGCGAGGTCATCGATACCGACGCGTTCGCTCCGGCCTTCGATCGTAAACGGAATCGCGTATGGCTGCGCCGCGCGAAGAAGCTCCGCAAAAAAGTTGGAGTATGAGCGTAGTTCTCACGCCGCAATATTTAATGTCCGAACTTGGACACGTTCAGGTCCCGTGACGTCCACTGAATGTGATAGCTTCCGAAATGAACAAGGATGTCCAGACACTCTTGAGCCAGACGCGCCATTCGTCGCTCGGCTTCTTTTTTTGGAGAAATTTTTTCCTCAATATCGCCTAGGAAAGCTTGGCCGAGAGAGTTCCGCAAAGCATTGAGCCCTTTTTTGTTCTTACCGCTAATTCTGTTCGCAAGAATCATTGAATCCGTGCGCATAGCGATTTCGACAGCCTTTTTATCCAGACACCTTCGCTCAACGTACTTGGCGATTCGTTTAAGCGCCACAATCAGGATTTCAAACTCCGCTTCGTTGCTCGTCCCGTGTCCCAAAGCCAATCGAGACTCCGTATGTTTCCGATCTCCATCAACCATTACTTCGTAACTCCCGTATTTTTGCCCGGGATTGGGTGAGCAACCACCGTCGAAGCAAAGCTCAATTTTCATTGGGCGCTTCTCTTATCAGGAAGTTGTTGGCAAATAAAGATTTGCTTACCCAGGAATGCAAGTTTCCCGCACGCTTGCCTCGCTAAAGTCGATTCCTATACTCCCGCGATGCTTGATGTCCGGTTGATCCGAGAGAACGCAGATTTTGTGCGTGAGCGATTGGCCACGCGCCATGGCGGCGACGAGGCGAAGGTTTCGGAAGTGCTGGCGCTGGATGAGGAGCGTCGAAAACTGATTGCCGAAGTCGAGCAACTCAAGGCCACGCGCAATCGTGTCTCGAAGGAAATCGGCGCGCTGATGGGCCAGAAGAAAACGGCCGAAGCCGAAGCCAAAAAGACCGAAACCAAACAGATCGGTGATCGAATCAACGAACTCGATCTGAAGGTCAAGCAGGTCGAAGAAGCGCGGGACGCCATTCTCATCAGGCTGCCGAATCTGCCGCACGCCTCCGTCGCCGTCGGGAAAACAGCCGAAGAAAATCCCGAGATTCGCACGTGGGGCAGCAAGCCGCAGTTCGCCTTCAAACCGCAGTCACACATTGAACTTGCCGAAAAGCTCAAGCTGATCGACTTCGCGCGCGGAGCGAAACTTTCCGGCAGCGGCTTTCTACTCTACACGAATTGGGGCGCGAAGCTGGAGCGCGCGTTGATTTCCATGCTGCTCGATCTGCACACGAGCGAACACGGCTACACCGAAGTTTCGCCGCCTTACATCGTCAATCGCGATTGCATGACGGGCGTCGGGCAGTTTCCGAAGTTCGAAGATCAGGCGTATGCCGTGCGCGAGGGCAACGATGATTCAACGCTGGGCAAATTGTATTTGCTGCCGACAGCCGAAGCGCCGGTTGCAAACATTCATCGCGAGGAAATTCTGGCGGAGAAGCAATTACCGATTCGTTACGTCGCTTACAGCCCGTGCTTTCGCGCCGAGGCGGGCGCGGCGGGCCTGGGCACGCGCGGCATGATTCGCGTGCATCAATTCGACAAGGTGGAGCTTATCAAAATCGTGAAGCCGGAGGAGAGCTACGACGAGTTGGAGAAGATGGTCGCGAATGCCGAGAAAGTTTTGCACCTGCTCGGGCTGCACTATCGCGTGATCAATCTCTGCACCGGCGACATGGGCTTCGCCAGTGCCAAGACTTACGACATCGAAGTGTGGGCGCCGGGCCAGGGAAGTTTTCTCGAGGTGTCGAGCTGTTCGAACTGCGAAGATTTTCAATCGCGCCGGATGAACATGCGTTTCAAGAGCGAGCAGGGCGAAAACAAATTCCCGCACATTCTCAATGGCAGCGGCACCGCGCTAGCCCGCTTGTTCGTGGCGTTGGTCGAGACGCATCAGCAGGCGGACGGAAGCGTGGCGATTCCGGTCGCGTTGCAGCCGTATTTGAAGACGGACAGAATTTCAGTGTGAGGACAAGCAACCGGATCGCAACAGATAGAGCGCGCGCGTGAAACTCATCCTCGTTACCAGCGAACTCCACCCGTACTCGAAGAGCGGCGGCCTCGCCGACATGGTGGGCGCGCTGGCGAAAACGCTCGCGGCGCAGGGGCATCAGGTCGGAGTTGTCACGCCGTTGTATCGTGGCATTCGCGAAAAGTTTCTCGACATTCAGAACTTCGACTGGCAACTCGATCTGCCGCTCGGTGCGACGCGCGTGGCTGGGAGCGTTTGCATCAGCCAGCCGGCGGAGAATCTCACCATCTACTTCATCGACCAGCCTGGGTTCTACGGTCGCGCTTCGCTCTACACTGAAGGCGGCGCGGATTACCCGGACAACGCCGAGCGATTTATTTTCTTTGCCAAAGCCGCGGTGAACCTCGCGCGCTACTTGCCATGGAAGCCAGAGATGGTTCACGTCCACGACTGGCAGGCCGGACTCGTTCCCTTGTTCATTCGCGATCAAAAATTGCACGAGGGCTGGAGCGATGCTCCGCACACCTGCCTCACGATTCACAACCTTGCGTATCAAGGCGTCTTTCCCGCCAGTGCCTACGCGTTGACGAATCTGCCGCCGGCGCATTTCACCGCGCAAGGCGTGGAGTTCTACACTTTCATGAATTGCCTGAAGGCGGGCATCGAATTTTCGGACGTGCTCACTACGGTCAGTCCGCGTTACGCCCGCGAAATTACGACGGAGATGTACGGCTGCGGACTCGATGGAGTGTTGCGTCGCCGGCAATCCGCGCTTGTCGGAATTCTCAACGGCGTGGATTACGAGGAATGGAACACGGTCGAGAATGGCCATTTGAAGCACATCTATTCCGTCGAAGAACTGCGCGGCAAAACGGAGAACAAAGCGGCTTTGCAGCAGGAGATGAATTTACCGGTCGATGCTGACGTGCCGCTCTTCTCGACCGTCACACGGCTCGTAGATCAAAAGGGGGTTGATATTCAACTGGCGGCGTTGCAGGAAATGCTCCCATCCAAAATGCAGTTCGTGCTGCTCGGCAGCGGCGCACCCGCGTACGAGAAGGCTTATGCGGATTTGCAGGAGCGCTTCCCTGGTAAGGTCGCGGTGAAGATTGGTTTCGATCACGGCTTGTCACATCGCATCGAGGCGGGCGCGGATTTTTTCCTGATGCCTTCACGCTTCGAACCATGCGGATTGAACCAGATGTATTCGCAACGCTACGGCACCATTCCCATTGTGCGCCGCACCGGCGGCCTGGATGATTCGGTCACGGATCTGACGGACAACGACGAGGGCGCCGACGGCATAAAGTCCGCGAGCATGGCGTTGCGCTGATATTCGGCGAAGAGGTCCTTGTTGTGCTGTATCACCACAAGGACCTCTTCGCCGAATATCAGCGCAACGCCATGCTCGCGGACTTTTCGTGGGAACGGACGGCGGTGGAGTACGTGCGAGTGTACGAACAGGCGCTGTTTTTGGAAACGATGGCCGACGTGTCGCGTTGAATTCCGAAGTCCAAATCCTAAATCCTTAAAAAATTCCAGATGCCCCCCGCGCGCCCGAGTTGAGGTTTGAGATTTGGAGTTTGGAGAGGCAATTGCAAACGTCAGCGGAGTGCTCATGCGTGTGAACTCGGTGTCCGCCACAAGCGGACCGCCGCCCATAACGTGATGCAACCAACGATGAACACGACGCCGAAGGCCATGATAAAATGATGCCACCAATGCTCAGCCTGGGTGTCGAGCGAGCGCTTGGGAAACTCCTCGATGAACATCATGACGCAGCCGAAAAACATGTACGCAGCAACGAAGCCCAAGAGCAACGAAAACCCTCGCCGCCAGCCAAACGTTCTGGTGTGTGTGTTCATGACGCGTAGTGTGACCTGCGAACCAAGCTCAGCTCCCCGGTCCAAATAGCTCTGCGCCAAAAACCGTCCGCAAAATATTCGTGGTTGGTGACTCCGAATCAAACAACAGGGTCCATATACGACCACACTCACCGTCAGTCGCGCTGTCACCGCTCGGCAGCACGCGACTCGCTGGGGGACGAAAGCCGTCGAGATACAAAACCTGAATGCTCACCATGGACTCACCGCCTCCCATCCAACTACTGGTCAGGACGCGCGCTCGACCGTGGTCATCGGTCGCCATCGGACGTAGCGCTCCAAAGAAGAGCCTTCCCAAGTAACGAAAACCTCGCTGCCCATCCCTGAAAATGAGGTAAGAGTTGCCACCAGTCCCGTGATGCGCCGGTTGTGATACAAAAAGCTCATCGATTGGATCGCCGTCGATGTCAAAATGAAGAGGCTCCATTGGATTCATGCCCAGCAAAGAAGAAGACCAGGCATCGACATCAGCACGACTCGCGGTGTCACGACGAAACTCAGATGGCACGGGAAACCGTCCGCTCGCAAAGAACTCATCTGTGGGCGAGTAGCTGTGTCGTGGATGAGAACAGCCGCTCAAGGCGAGAAGCGCAAGCATCGGTAGTACTATTGTGGATACATGGCTCATTGCGACGGGCGTCGTACTAGCTCATCGGTCATCGCTTGGTGGGCCTCGGCACCGTACGCGGAAGAACCTGCCCCGATGGTGAAGAACCAGACGCGTTATCAGGCCGCTCTTCTTGCGGTGTATCCATGTCTTCGGGCGACCTTGGCAATCGCCTCAAAGCTCAACTCGTGATTGAGGTTGGCAAACACGCCGGTTTCCATCAGATCCGCGATGATGCGGAACGGCTTCTCTCTCAAAGAGAGAAGCCAACTGCAAAACCGTGGTGTGCTCTGGAATCATTAGCTCACCCACGATCGGCGGAAGTGGCGCGGGCGTCGTCGTCGCTTATTCCTGTTCCCGCGCTTTCTTTTGCCCTTCGAGCTTCCAGACATCGCTCAAGTCCTTGCAGCCATCCGGCAAGAGGTAATCGCGTTTGCTGTAATCGTAATTCATTCGATGCGCTTTCGAGGGGCCAAGTGTGAATCCGCCTGTGGTGGCCGCTCAGGTATCCTAGCCGCTGAATTTACTCTTATTCTTCGCTCAGGCGCAAGCGAGGGAGTTGCCTGTTGCACGAGTGAATGACTCCTCTCACCAGCCCGCATTGAATCCGTTCCCATGCCTGGTCTTGACGAGGCGGGAGGCGCGTCCAAAACTGGCGGCATCATGCGCCATTCACTTCTGTTGTTGCTCGCCCTGCTCGGCGGCGTTGTGTCCGCGCACGCGGCGGCGCCGTTGAAGCGGTATCTCTACATGAGCACGCCGGACGCATCGCAGGAGGGCGGCTCGGGCAAGGGCATTCTCGTGTTCGATATCGATGATGGGCACAAGTTCGTGAAGCGCATCGACATCCCGTTCAAGGAAGGGCTGCGCGGCTTTTGCGGGAACGCGAAACGGCACGCGGTTTATTACTCCACCACGAACCGGCGGCTGGGCGCGTTCGACGTAGAGTCGGAGAAAATTCTTTGGGAGAAGCAATTCGATCATGGCGTGGACCGCGCGTGCATCACGCCGGACGGCAAAAAACTTTATGCGCCGACGGGCTTTTGGCTGAAGACCACGAACAGCGGCTTCCTGGTGGTGGACGCGGAAAATGGCGAATTATTGAAGCGTCTGCCCGCGGGAGTGGCGGCGCACAACAGCATCGCGAGCCTCGACGGGCGGTTCGCTTACCTGGGAACGGAGACGAATTTTTGGATCTTCAACACGAGCGATGATGCGCTGGTGCGCCAGATTCCCAACGTTGGAGAGAGCGGCGTGTTTCCGTTCACCGTGGATGGCGCGAACCGTTACGCCTATGTGTGTCTCGGTAAACACGTGGGCTTCGACGTGGTGGATTTGAAAACGGGCGAGACGCCGCATCGCGTCTTCGCGCACGATGTGGAAACGCGCAGCAAGCTCATTCCACATCGCACGCACGGCGCGGGGCTGACGCCGGATGAAAAGGAAATTTGGGTCAGCGATCAAGCTGGCAATAAGCTGTTCATCTTCGACGCGACATCAATGCCGCCGCGCGAAGTCGCGCACATCGAGCTGGGCCGCGACGGACACGGTTGGGTGACGTTCAGTCTCGATGGACAATATGCGTGGTGCCACACGCCGGACGTGATCGATGCGAAGACGCGGAAAATCGTGGCGACGTTGAAGGACGAGAAGGGCGCGCCGTTTTGCAGCTCCAAGTTCATCGAGGTTCATTTCCGCGACGGCAAGGTGGTGGCGATGGGCGATCAATTTGGTTTAGGGCGGACATCGATCCCGGCTTCAGTCACGCGATGAAGTCTCTCATCGTTGCACTCATATTGGTTTCCCTAGCGCGGTCCTTTGCCGAGAATTGGCCGCGCTTCCTGGGCCCGCGTGGTGACAACACTTCGGCGGAAACAGGATTGCTCGAGAAATTTTCCACAAACGGCGTGCCGATCATTTGGGAGAAGAAGATCGGCACGGGCTACAGCGCGCCTTCTGTTCGTGCGGGAGAACTGGTGCTGCACCATCGCGTCGGCGGCGAGGAGGTCGTGGAGAGTTTTGACGCGGGCACCGGGAAGTCGCGCTGGCGCCACGGCTATCCCAGTTCATTCGTCGATCCGTACGGCTACAACAACGGACCGCGCTGCACACCGCTGCTCACGTCGAATCGCTGCTACATCTTCGGCGCGGAAGGGAAGCTGATGGGTCTCGAACTCAAGACCGGCAAAGTCATCTGGCAGCGCGACACGGCGAAAGATTGGAACGTGCCGGAAGCATTCTTCGGCGTCGGCAGCACGCCATTGCTGGAAGGCGACAAGTTGATCGTGATGGTAGGCGGGCAACCGAATTCCGGCGTGGTCGCCCTCGACGCGGCCACGGGCAAAACGATTTGGGAGAATGTGGGCCAGACGAATTGGCAAGGCGCGCCGATGCTCGGGTGGCCGGGCGAGCGTTTGTATCGGTGGACCGGCGTGGAAAAATCCACGAGCTACTCGTCGCCCGTGGCCGCGACGATCCACGGCCAGCGCCACGTGTTCTGCGTGATGCGACAAGGTTTGGTTTCACTCAACCCCACTAACGGCGCAGTCAACTTCAGCCGCTGGTTTCAATCGGTCGGCACGGATTCCGTGAACGGCATTTCTCCGGTGGTAGCGGACGATCTGGTCTTCATGTCCGCGGCGTACTTTCGCGTCGGATCGTTCCTGCTGCGCGTGAAGCCAGACGGAAAGAGCTTCGAGGAAGTATGGCGGCAGCCGAAATTCCATCGCGAACTCGATGCGAACGGCGCGCCTGTCGAGCCGGTGCTCGGCATCCACTGGAGCACGCCGATTCTTCACGATGGATTTCTTTACGCCTTCGATGGCCGCAACGAACCGGACGCAACGTTTTGTTGCGTAGAATTGAAGACGGGCAAGCTGATGTGGAGCCGCGACGACCGCTGGCCGCCGCACAGTTCTCCGCAGCCGATGGTGTTTGGTCGCGGGTCGGCCATTCTCGCGGACGGAAAAATCATTGCGCTGGGTGAGGGCGGATTGCTCGGCCTGTTCAAACCGAATCCGAAACAGATCGAGGAAATTTCACGCTGGCAGGTGCCCTCGCTGCATCATCCGTGCTGGGCCGCGCCGGTGTTGTCGGAGAAAAAATTGTATCTGCGCGGCGAAGATCATCTCGTGTGCCTGAATTTTTCCCGGTGAGTTCCGCAAACTGTTTTCCATTCGTTCAGCCACAGAGTGCGTTCGTCGTCGGATACTTTGCCGGTGAATTTTCAGACAGGCTCTTGGCTCAGGCGATGCGCCGGTAGGCCGCGCGGTTCGTGGCAATGCCTTCGGCATGGAATCCCCGCTCGAAATCAGTGAGCACCGTCGCGAGCCGCTCCGGCGTTTGTGCTGGCTCATAGTTCTTGTTCGCGCCAAACGCCTGAGTCATTTGCGCAAAATAATCCGAGTCGTCCGTGCGCAGATAAACCGTGCCGCCGATCGTCAGCGCGCCGCGCAGCACTTCTGCAAAACGCTCGTTGACCAGGCGGTGGACGCGATGTTTTCGCTTGGGCCACGGGTCGGGAAAATAAATGTGGAAGGCGCTGACGGATTCACGCGGCAGCAAATACTCCACGAAATAAGCCGCCTCCAGCCGGAGGACGCGCACGTTGGCCAGCCCGGCGCGCCGCGACTTGCGTTCGATCTTGCGCAGGCGTCCCAACAGTCGTTCGAGGCCCAGGAAGTTCGTGCTCGGATTCAGCGCCACCCATTGCACGAGGAACGATCCATCGCCCGCGCCCAGCTCGATCTCCAACGGCTGCGGTCGCGAAAACAGATCGCCGATCCGAAGCCGCTCCACGTACGACGATGGGCGAAACACGATGGACGGTTCTTTGATTTCCGAAGCGCGTGCTATTTCCACGCCGGTGAGTTGAAGTCCGAATCGTGAAATTTGAAATGGCCGAGTTTTTTCGCGGGCCGCGGCTGGTCCGGTCTTTCAGACGTAAGCCGTTCACGGCTGGCGTCGCGCGCCGCGGTTCTTGTCCACGATGGCGATGATGATGAGCAAGAACGCCATCAGCCGAATCACGTAAACGTAGGGCTGAAACTCAGCGGTCGGATCGACGAACGCCAAGACGATGCGTTCGAAGGCGAGGACGAAGAACGCGGCGGCAAAAATGGCGAACAGCCGCTCATGCGTGCGCCGGTTGAAACGCAGAAAGAATAAACCGGCGACGAGAAAACCCGTCATGATCGCGCCATTCAAAAACTGGTTGAACATGCTATTTCATCCTTTCTGCGTCCCAGATGAGTCCGTAAATGAGCAGTGCCAATCCGGTCAAGGCAGCGCTATTTCGCCAGATAGTCAGATCAACCGTCGTGGGTAAGATAATTCGGTCTATGAACAGCAACACGTTGCCAACAGCCAGGCACACAAAGCACGCGCCGCTCCAGAAAAGCAGGCGCAGTCCCGTGCGGCGATAGTTGCTGAGCAACAGCCCGGCGCACAGAGAACTGGTCAGCGTACACAGGATGTAAACGAAGGCGGCCATATCATTTGTCCTTCTTGAATTTGAACGCGTCGGCAAAACCTTTCAACGGCTCGGCCTGTGGCGAGTAAATCAGTTCGACGATCTTCACGCGGCGTTCCTTGTGTTCGTGCGCCAGCAAATCGGTGACCGCCGCCAGTTCGGGCGAGCTGGGAGCGAATCGATAGGTCTTCGCGACGGAGCCGCCGGACTCGACGGACGAGAGCAGGCCGCTCATCCGCAGTTCATCGAGCCGTTCGAAGATCGAAGCTTCGCTGCTGCGAACCACGTTGTAAACATCGGCCGCAGTCCAATCACGGTGAGGCTGGGCGGAGAGCAGCAACAGGACTTCGAGCTGTTCCAAAGAACGAATGTGCGACGCGATAAAGCGCACGACGGATTCTGGCACTGGAACGTGACTCTCCATGGACGAAGGAGTTTTAGAGAAGCAGCGCGGGACGAAGCAATGGCAAACCGTAGCCTGCGCTTTTCAGGGTACGATTTCGAAGTGCGTGAGTCTCGCTTCGGGATCAAAAGGCGGGATGCGACAAGAAAGAGTTCAGTGAAATGCGACTGTATCGAGAATCTTGCGCAGGGCAACCTCCTTGTCGGCGGTTCCGAATGACAAAATGAAACAAAGTGCATAGCCTTTCTTTATCGTGGAATAATACTTCTGTTTGATTGTCTTTCCAGAATACTTCATCTCCGAATCCAACACGTCGAACTCGACCTCGCCGAGTTGCTCGCTGTAAACGTCCTTCGGAAACGAGAATTGAATCTGTCCGCCCTCCATCGTCTTTCTCATCTGGAACAGGTAGTCCTTGCCTCTTTTAATGCCCGGCAATTCACGCACCATTTCCGCCATGCCTAACAGTGACGAGTTGAAAGGTACAGGTGCGCCGAGCGGATGCTCACAAACCGTGAACAGATTGACGGTCTGCAACTCGGAAGCCTTGACGATGGCTTTGAAATTTTTGTCGTCACCGGCCATGATTCTCGCGCCCGTCTTCATGAGCCGTTGTTGTGATTCCTGACTCTGGATATTCCACTCCGGCGGAATGGTGACCGTCACGCCGAAATATTTGTTCGTATAAACGGAATTGGAGAAAGTGCCGAAATCAATTTCTTCGCTGGCCTTCTTCCGGCAGCCGAAGAACAGCACGGAAAGGATGAGGATTTGCGTCGTCCCGAGAAGTTTGACACGTGACATTATGCGATTAGACATTAATTCCGCGCCGCGGCCAACACTATTGGGCGAATCTAGAACAGTTTGAAAAGTTGCGCTCCCAAGACCTTCAGGACGCTTTTACACCGTAAAAGCCGCACCGCTACGCTGCGCACGATGCAAACACCGGCGGCAATTGCGGACGGCCAGGGCGCGTTTACCATCGACAACATCGAAGTCGCTGCGCCGCGCGCGGGCGAAGTGCTGGTCGAGATCAAGGCGGCGGGCATTTGCCACACCGATCATGCCTCGTTGAATTGGAAACGTCCGCTGGTCATGGGTCACGAAGGCGCGGGCGTGGTGCGAGAAGTAGGCGATGAGGTGGGCCATGTGAACATCGGCGATCGCGTGGTGTTGAATTGGGCCATCCCATGCGGCCACTGCTTCCAGTGCGAGCGCGGCCACGCCGTGCTGTGCGAAACCAGCAAACCGGCTTACGTGATGGAACGCTCCGCCGGCCACGCGCATGCGGAAGGCACCACGTGGCGTGGCCAGCCCATCGATCGTTCGTTCAACATCGGCACGCTCTCGGGTCTCGCGCTGGTTCGCGGCGAAGCGGTGACTCCACTCACAGTGGAGATGCCGTTCACGTCCGCCTGCATCATTGGTTGCGGCGTGATGACCGGGTTTGGTTCAGCGGTCAACGTCGCGAAAGTGCAACGCGGTAGTTCCGTCGTGGTCATTGGTTGCGGCGGCGTGGGGCTCAATGTGATTCAAGGCGCACGGCTGTCCGGCGCAGGGACGATCATCGCCGTGGACTTGCACGCCGGGAGTTTGGAACGCGCGAAACAATTTGGCGCGACGCATGTCATTCAAGCCCAACGCGACGACCCCGAGTTGCGTGGCGCGGTCGATCAGGTGAAGCAACTCACCGACGGACGCGGGGCCGACTCCGCGTTCGAGGCGACATCGATTCCGCGCCTCGCCTTCGCTCCGCTTCGTTTCGTGCGCAATGGCGGCGCGGCGTTTCAAGTCAGTGGCATCAACGATCCAGTCCCCGTGCCCATGCCGTTGTTCATGTGGAACAAGACTTACATGACGCCGCTTTACGGCGACTGCGTGCCCTCGCGCGATTTTCCAAAGATTTTCCAACACTACGCGCGCCGGGAATTGCTGTTGGAGGAATTGGTCACGCGCACTTATCGGCTGGATGAACTGGCGCTGGCCTTTGAAGACATGCTTGCCGGCAGGTTAGCGAAGGGCGTGATTGTCTTCGATTGATCGGAAGAGCTGAAGGGAACTCAAACCGCGCCGAAGCGACGATGCCGGCGTGTGTATTCCTCGAGCGCCGCGAAAAACTCTGCCTTGCGAAAGTCAGGCCACAACGTCGGCGTGACCACGAATTCCGCATAGGAAATCTGCCACAACAAAAAGTTGCTTACGCGCAGTTCGCCGCTGGTGCGAATCAGCAAATCCGGATCGGGATACTGGTGCGTGTAAAGATTCTGCGAAATGACCTGCTCGTTGATCTCAGCCGGCTCCAGTTTGCCCGCCTTGGCCTTGGCCGCGATGGCGCGGACGCCTTCGACAATTTCCTGCCGTCCTCCGTAGCTCAGCGCGAGAATCAGTGTCAGCCCGTTGTGCTTGGCGAGAGCCGCCTGGGTCTTCTTGAGCTGCTCCTGCACGAACTCGGGCAAGCGGTAAATCTGTCCGATGACTTCCAGCCGCACATTGTTGCGTGTGAGTTCACCGATTTCGTTTTTCAGAAAGCGCGCGAGATATTTCATCAGCGTATCGACTTCGTCCTTCGGCCGGTTCCAGTTCTCGACCGAGAATGCGTAGAGCGTGAGATACTTGATGCCGACTTCGCCCGCCGCCCGCACGACCGCGCGAACCGACTCGACGCCGTTGCGATGTCCTTCGACCCGCGGCAATCCACGTTCCTTCGCCCAGCGGCCATTGCCATCCATGATGATGGCGACGTGCGTGGGCAAGGTGGCTCTCGCTTGTGGGCTAAGTTGCGAAGGATGTGCGCTCATCTTGGCCTGATGGAGGCTAGAGGCCCGTCAGTTCGCGCGCCAGATTCCAGATTTGCAGATTGCGATAGTTCATACCGCCGGATACTGCCCACGCGTCATCCAGCATCAAGCATCCAGAATCCGGCATCTCACAAGAAGATCGTCTGGTCCCGCGATGGACCAATCGAAACAATCGACAGCTTCGCGTCCGACAATTCCCCAATCGCTTTGAGATACGAGCGGCAATTCGCCGGCAGCTTTTTCCAATCGCGGATTTTGTGCGTCGGTGTTTTCCAGCCGGGGAAGTCGGCGTAGAACGGCTTGCACTGCTGAAATGCCTCGATGTCGTTGGGCACATAATCGTACTTCGTCGAACCCACGCGATAGCCGATGCAGACACGAATCACATCAAGCGTGTCGAGTCCGTCCACGTTGGTCACGGCCAGTTCATCGATGCCGTTGACCATTTGTGCATGACGTGTCGCGACAGAATCAAACCATCCACAGCGGCGGGCGCGTCCCGTCGTGGCGCCGAACTCGCGGCCCATGGCGTGCAGCATGTCGGCGATCTCGGCGTTCTCCGTCGGCAACGGACCTTCGCCCACGCGCGTGGTGTAGGCTTTCATCACGCCCACGACAGTATCCATCAAGTGCGGCGCCACGCCCGAGCCAGTGCAAGCACCGCCCGCCGTGGTGTTCGACGACGTGACGAACGGATACGTCCCGTGATCGATGTCGAGAAAAGTTCCCTGCGCGCCTTCGAACAAAATGTTGGCTTTGCGACGGCAGGCCTGTTGCAACAACACCACGGTGTTGGTGACAAAAGGTTTCAAGTAATCTCCCGCTTCACGATACGCGTCGTGAACCTTTTTGAACGAAAGCGGCTTGGCGCCGAATGCCTTCAGGATGTCGTTGTTCTCCTTGATCTTGAACTGGAGCTTTTCCTTGAAACGATCGGCATGAATCAAATCGATCACGCGCAATCCCGTGCGCGCCGCCTTGTCGCCGTAGGCCGGACCGATGCCGCGCTTGGTCGTGCCGATCTTGTCTTTGCCTTTGAGAATTTCGCGCTGCTCGTCCAGTTCGCGATGGTACGGAAACACCAAGTGCGCCGTCTCGCTGAGGAACAGATTGCCGTTCACCTTGATGTCGTTTTTGCGCAGCCCTTCAATTTCCCCGACGAGGTTGATGGGATCGACGACGACGCCGTTGCCGATGACGCACTTCTTGTTCTTGCGTAGAATGCCGGACGGAATCAGGTGCAGGACGAACTTCTTTTTGCCAATGAAGACGGTGTGGCCCGCGTTATTGCCGCCTTGAGTGCGGACGACGATGTCCGCGCTCTCAGTCAGCACGTCGATGATTTTCCCTTTGCCTTCATCGCCCCATTGGGCGCCGACCAGGATTGTGTTCGCCATAGATTTGCGTCGCGCGTCGGCAATAAAAATCCCCGAAGTGCAAATTCGGGGCGACACGCTCAGTTATTTGCCGCGAGAAAGTAGGGAACGCGCGCCGGGAGTGTCAATCATCGGGTTCAACGGGAAGAACTTGTAGCGCGGGCGTCCTCGCCTGCGGGTTCTGGCCTCGTCTCACGGCCAGAATGTCCACGGGGCGCGGACGCCCCGCGAACCCGCAGCCGAAGACGGCTGCGCTACGGCAGAAGCCAGTGCTGTCATAGCGCAACAAATTGCTTCATCTCGCGGCGCGAGGCGTTACCTTGATCCCGCTGGGGGGGAGATCAAACTCGCATGACACCAAAATTATTTTCTGAATTGAATTTGTCGCCCGAACTGTTGCGGGCGATCGAGAAGCTCGGCTTCGAGCAGGCTGCGCCGATTCAAGCCGAGGCCATCCCCGTGCTCATGGCTGGTAAAGATGTCGTCGGCCAATCGCAGACCGGCTCAGGCAAAACCGCGGCGTTCGCCATTCCCGCGATCGAAAAGGTCGATCCGCAGCAGCGCTCGACACAGGTGCTCATTCTTTGCCCGACGCGCGAACTCGCCGTGCAGGTCTCCGAGGAAGTCCACAAGCTCGCATTCTTCAAACGCGGCGTTCATGCGCTGCCAATTTACGGCGGGCAGTCGTACGACCGTCAACTGTACGGGCTGAAGCAAGGCGCGCACATCGTCATCGGCACGCCAGGTCGCGTGATGGATCACATGCGGCGCGGCACGTTGAAGCTTGACGCGCTCAAGATGGTGATCCTCGACGAGGTGGACGTGATGTTGAACATGGGTTTCCGCGACGACATCGAAATCATTCTCCAGGGCACACCGGCGACGCGCCAAACCGTTTTCTTCTCCGCGACGATTCCGAGGCCGATTCAGGATCTGATTCAAAAGTATGCGCGCGAGCCGCAGAGCGTGCGCATCGAGCAAAAGGCCGTCACGGTGCCCACGGTCGAGCAGGTTTACTACGAGGTGGATCGGCGCTGGAAAATCGAACTGCTCACGCGGCTCATCGACATTCACGACTACAAGCTCGGCATCGTTTTCTGCAACACCAAGCGCATGGTCGATGACCTGGTCGATCACTTGAACGCGCAGGGTTATTCCGCGGATCGGCTCCACGGCGACATGAGCCAGAACATGCGCGACCGCGTGATGAACAAGTTTCGTAAGAGCGGTTTGGAATTCCTGGTGGCGACGGATGTCGCCGCGCGCGGCATCGACGTGGAGGACGTGCAAGTGGTGTTCAACTACGACCTGCCCTACGACCCGGAAGATTACGTGCATCGCATCGGGCGCACCGGCCGCGCGGGGCGCAGCGGACGGGCGATCTCATTCGTGGCCGGGCGCGAGTTGTTTCAAATTCAGCAGATCGAACGTTTCACAAAGACGCGCGTCCATCGCGCGAAAGTGCCGACGCCGGGCGAAGTCGAAGAAGCGCGGACCAACGTGTTCCTCGACAAACTGCGCGCGACCCTGACCAGCGGCGAATACACGAAGCAGGATCATCTTGTGGAACGGTTGCTCGAAGAGGGTTTCACCTCCACGGACATTGTCTCCGCGTTGATGCACCTGTTGCAAAAGGGCGAGCAGGCCAAGCCGGCAGCGGCGACGGCGCCGCAGCATCGTGAGGAAAATTACGATCGTCCGGAACGGCCGGAGCGTCCGGAGCGCAGCGGCGGATTCCGCGAACGGCGTGACGACCGATTTCAGGAACGCGAACCGAGGGCGGGAAAGTTTCGTGATGCAGCCGAGCGTCCGGCGCGATTTCCGGAACAGCGTGAAGCACCACCGCGCAAGAAATTTCCCGTTGCGTCCGGCGTTATCGCCAAAACTGCTCCGCCATCTGTCGCTCCGAAGGAGCGGACGATGCCCGCTGCTGCGACCGAGACCAAAGAGAAGATTATGCCGGTGGCGGCAGGCCCGATCTCGGACGATGCGCGTAAGATGTTGGCGCGTCCCGGACGCGTCGCGCCTGATGAAGAGCCTCCGAAAAAATCCGGGCCGGCGACGGAACGCGGCCCGGGCGCGAAAGCCAGTCGCGCCACGCCCGTGAACCAGACGCGTCTTTACATGAATGTCGGCGCGGAGATGCAGGTTGAGCCGCGCGATGTCGTAGGCGCCATCATGGGCGAGACGGGATTGCCGCCCGAGACGATTGGCCGAATCGATGTTCGCGAGCGGCATCTGTTCGTCGATGTGGCGTCGCACCATGCCAACGCCATCATTGCCAAACTGAACCGGACGCGAATCAAGGGCGAGCGGTTGAAAGTGAAAGTGGCGTGACGAAACAGCAGGCAGGTCATCGTCACCAGAATTGCCACGCACCCTTCCACACGACCCAGAGGCCGAGGAGGAAATTTGTCGTGCCGTGCGCGGTGATGGCGTCGCCGAGACGATTTTTCCACATGACAAGTCCCTGGTAAGCGAAGCCGCAAAGAATTCCGGCCAGCCATTCGCGATGCTCGAATCCGAACAGAACGGACGTTACGAGGAATGGCACCGGCAAGAATTTTCCCAACGGCACGCTCAGAAAATCTTTGCTGGCGAGAAATCGGTACACGAACGAGCGATAGAAAATTTCCTCCAGCGGCGGCACGACCAACGTCGAGCCGACGATGCGCATGACGACGAAGAAGACCGTCAGGGGCGAACCGATTCCGAAGACTTCGTTGGGGTTCCAAGCTGTGCTGGAGCTTTTCAGTTTTGGATACGCCGGCCAACCAAGTCGCGCGAGTGCTTCGTCCAGTCCGACCCACATGACGAAGACCAGCACGCCCACCACGAACGCTTCCCACGTGAAGCGCCATTCCAGTTCGGCAATGTGACGGAACAACGCCAGCAACATGGCTCCGCCGGCGATTGTCTTCGCGAAATAAATCCAGTAACGGCCGGTTTCGCCGCAACGTTCCTGGAGAAAGGTGAGCGCGAGAAAGATCGCAAACGGCACCACGCGCACCAGCGCGGGCGAATCAACGAATTTAGAAAACATGCTGCGTATCAACGCAGCGTAAGAACGTTGGTCTGTCCGCTCAAGACCAGCGTAACGCTGGCCGGATGGATGTCGGCGACGACGACGCCTTGGATTTCATCGGTCACGTAGAGGGTCTTGCCATTGATCATGACCGATGGATTGGCTGGCCGGTAAAAAATACTTTGCAGGCGCAGAAGCGGGAACTTCACGGGAGTGGCAGGCGCGGCGGGCTGGGTTGTGGCGACCGCAACCGGCTCGGGCCTGGGCTCGACGGGAGGTGAATTGCTCGAGATGGGCGGTGCAGAGACGGGTTTTACCGAAACCACGGTTGTATTGATCTTCGCGGCGTCAAGGGCGATCTGCGCGAGTTTCTTCGCCTTTGTTTTTTTCCAGACGCTCACGCCGGCGGCGCCACAGATTCCCAAGACCAGCAGCAGAGAAATAATGATGCGCATCCGCGGCGACTTCTGTCCCGACTCGTCATAATTCTCTGTCTCCGGTGCGGGTGGCAATCCGGATTGCAGAGCCGACAGAGCGGACGGCAAAGGCGGAAGTTCAGCGTCGTCAGCGAAAGTCGGCAAGGGTGGCGGCGGCGGCGGAACGCCCATCGGTGGCAAAGGCATGGGTGGCCCTCCCGCGGTTTTGGCGGCATCACTGGCGCGGCGCAAGGCGTCGTTGATCATGCTCATGCTGCGCACTTCCCTTCCAGTTCACGGATGGCGCGGTTGGCGAGACCAAAGTCGATGCCATCCGATTGATGCACGAAACCGGCGAGCAGACATTTGTCGCACACGGCATTCACGAGACGCGGGATGCCCTTGCTGTAATTGAACACGCGCCAAAGCGCCGCCATGCTGAAATAAGGCGCGCCGTTCGCGCCGGACACGTGGAGGCGATGACGGATGTATTCTTTCACCTCACTGAACCGCAGCGGCCGCAAATGATAACGCACAGT
>DATHKK010000091.1:0-13079 GCA_035489355.1 Candidatus Limnocylindria bacterium | reverse complement strand
AAGTCGGTCTTGGAATCGTTGAGATGGAACGCGAGCACTTGCTTCAGGCCAATCAAGTCATCGACTTCCTTGATCGTGGCCTCCCAACCTTTCTTCGTGCGAATGTCATAACCGGCGGCGAAAAAGTGCGCGGTATCGAGGCACACGCCGAGGCGCTTCGGTTGATCTACCTTATCGAACACCCCAGCAAGATGCGCGATACGATGGCCGAGGCAAGTGCCCTGGCCCGCCGTGTTTTCGAGAGCGATGCGCACCGGTGAATCCTTGGTCACGCGGAAAACTTCATTCAGCCCAGCCACGATTTGGTCCACGCACTTCTCTTCGCCCGATCCGAGATGCGCGCCGGGGTGCAGCACCAGAAAAGGCACGCCGAGATCAGTTGCGAAGTGGATCTCTTGAATCAGCGACTTGATGGAGTTGTCGCGATTGGGTCCAGCCTGCGCGCCGAGATTGATCAAGTAACCGGTGTGGCCGAACACCACGTGAAATTTCTGTCCAGCGAGTTCGTTGGCGTAGAGCGCGAGGTCCTGTGGCGCGTACGGTTTGCCGAACCACTGCATGTTGTTCTTCACGAAGATTTGGACGATCTCGCAGTGGATTTCCGCGCCGCGTTGCAACGCCTTCCAGACGCCACCGCCCGTGGACATGTGCGCGCCGAACTTCATGTTGAACGTGCCGCCCGTTTGAAACTGGCGGGTCTTGTGACTGAGGGAAATTGTCGTCGCATCGAGTAAATCATTGTGAGTTTCGCGGCCTCTGCCGGTCGCAAACCGGCAGCACGTTTCAGTGACCGGCCTTGATGACCACGTCGCCTTTCTCGACTTTCACGCAACAGGTGAGGCGATGCGTTTCGGGGTCTTTGTTCCATGCGTCGAGCACGTCGAGTTCTTCGGGCGTTGGCTCGGAAAGATTTTCCATGCCGCTCACGACTTCCACCACGCAGGTGCCGCAGGAGCAATTAAAGCAGCCTGCCTCCATTTCCACGCCGGCCTTTTCGCCGGCATCGAGCAGGAGTTCGCCCGGCTCCACTTCGGCGGAAACATTCGCGGGCAGCACAGTCACTTTTGGCATAGTCAAATTGCAAACGGAGCATTGCGCTCGAAGGACGTGAAGTCAACGGACGGCGGGTTTCGGAAGAGAAACCTCAAATCCCAAGCCTCAAATTCCCAAGCTCCACGCCGGCCGCGCGCTTTTTGGAATTGGAGGTTGGGATTTGGAGCTTTGTCGCGTCGGTGGCGAACTTTTGATGCGGCCGCAGCTCTTCAGTTTCGACGTACGAACGAGGTCGTTGTGAACCGCACTCTAAGGCGCCGCTTCTTCGATCGCGGCCGTGAGATCGGCGTTCGTAAAGGGCTTGAGCAGCCAGCGCTCGGTTGCGGGGCGGTCGTCGCGCAGGTAAGAGCGGCCGCTCATCAGGATGACGGGGATCCGCCGGGTCTCGCTGTGCTCCTGCAATTGCGCGGCGGCCTGGAACCCATTCGTGGTCGGCAGGCACACATCGCACAACACCACGCTCGGCCGCATCACGCTGGCGATGTCGTAAGCGTTGGTCGCGTCTTCGGCGGAATAAACCATGTAGCCCTGCGCATAAAGCAGCTCCGAAAGCATGGCGCGCAATTCAGCATTGTCGTCGATGACCATCACGGATTTTCGAACTTGTCCCACGCGAAGATCATCGGCGCGCGTGATGAGAACTGAAGTTTCGCACGTGAATGCGATATAGTACGACGGTACGGCGCCGTGGTAGTGCAGGTAGTGCGCGCCACTCCGCGCGTGCCGCTCGCGAGTCAAACCCCCTTCGAAGTCGGTAGGCATTTTCCCGTTCGCGCCGCGTGCGGAGCGCCGCCGTCCTACCACCAACGGTTTGGGCAACATGCCCTCTTCACGTGCCTCTATTGGTTTGCATTTAACGGTGAACGGCGATTCAATGCGCGCGATCCCAAGGGTAATTATGAAGACCTCCAGCTGGGTTTCGAAATGGATTCAATGCGTGGCGATGGTCCTTGCCTTGGCCAGCAAAGTGGCGCTCGCACAAGCACCGGTCATTGACAGCCTCTCTGACGATCAAACTGTAGCTCCCGGTGCGACCGCATTCTTTATCGTGGGAGCCAGCAGCGCCGACCCCATCGGTTACCATTGGTTTCATGGTGCTCAACCCATCCTCGGCGCGAACTTGTATTACCTCCAGTTGACCAATATCAGCGACGGGGACGCGGGAAGTTATTCCGTCATCGTGAGCAACACTTTTGGGTCGGTAACGAGCGCGCCGGTCAGCCTCGTCGTTCTGCCGCTGTTGCCGGGCATGCTCGATCCCGATTTTCATCCAGGAACGATGGTCAACGGCATCGTCCGCTCCGTGGCCATCGATCCGGACGGACGTATTTATCTGGGCGGTCAATTTGACCTGGTGGACGGAATGCCGCGAGGCATGATCGCCCGGCTCAGTCCAAACGGAAATCTGGACACGTCCTTCTTGGCCGCGATTACCGCGGGCCTTTCCGTTTATGCGGTGGCGGTGCAAGCCGACGGGCAACTGATCGTGGGAGGTTCGTTCTCGGGCGCGGAGGGCCTTCCGCGTCATCATCTCGCGCGCTTCAATTCCAGCGGGGCCTTGGACACAACATTCGATGCCGATATTTCCGCGTTGGGCGCCGTGTGGTCCATCGCGATCCAGGACGACGGGAAAATATTGATCGGCGGCGATTTCACGTCTGTGGGCGGCATCATTCGAAATCGCATTGCCCGGCTCCAAACCAACGGCGTCCTGGACACCAGCTTTTCTTCTGGAGACGGCGTGAACGATTCGGTGCGCGCAATGGTCCTGCAGCCGGACGGGAACATTTTGATCGGCGGCGCTTTCACTTTGGCCGGCTCCACCGTGCGGAATCGCATCGCGCGCCTGACCAGCGATGGCGACGTTGATCTCACCTTCGATCCCGGTGATGGCGGCGTGTCGTATTGGGTCAATGCACTCGCCTTGCAGCCGGATGGGAAAGTGATTCTCGGCGGAAATTTTTATTCCGTCGCGAATGTCCCTCGTCCGCAACTCGCCCGCCTGGACACGAATGGCGCATTGGATCTCACCTTTAATCAAGGCAGCGGCCCCAACTCAACCGTGACCTCTATGGCATTGCAGCCGGACGGGAAGCTCTTCATCGGCGGCGGTTTTTATTCCGTGAATGGTGAGACACATCCTTATTTCACACGCGTGAATAGCGTGGGCGCGAACGATGACGCCTTCTATCCTGACGCCCAGGCGAATTCATGGGTCGAAACCGCAGTCTTGCAAAGTGACGGGAAAATCCTCATCGGCGGCATCTTTGATTTCGTCAACGGCCAGCCGCGCGGAAAAATCGCCCGCTTGCTCGGCGGCGATCCCGCGCCGTTCGCGCCGATTTTTCTCACGCAACCTCCGCGGGAACGAACGGTGCGCGAAGGCGAGTACGTGCAACTCGACTCCAGGGCGCTTGCTTTCCCAGGCGCGTCATATCGCTGGCTGTTCAACGGGAACGATGTGCCGGGCGCCACCAACCATCTGCTGGAATTGATCAACATCCGCGTCGCCAGCGCGGGGAACTACCAGGTCGTGGCCAGCAATCTTTCCGGCTCCATCACCAGTCGGCTGGCTCTTTTGAATGTCACTCCCGCCCGCACCGATCCCGGCGCGGTCGATGTGGATTTCTTTACAGGCGATGGGCCGGACAATTCCGTCCGATCCATCTCCGTGCAGTCCGACGGCAGCGCCATCATCGGCGGCTTCTTCTATTCCGTGGATGGGGTGGTGCAACGTTCCGTCGCAAGGCTGACGCCGGAGGGCGCCTTGGACGCCAGCTTTCTCCCGCTGCTCGATTTCAATGTGGCGCAAGTCGAAGCAGTCCCATCTGGCGATATTTGGATCGGCGGTAATTTTCAAACCGTCAACGGAGTGGACCACGGCTCCCTGGCCCGCCTCACTACCAACGGCGTCCTGGACACGTCGTTTGATCCGAACTTCTCGCTTTACGCGAACATCCGGGCGTTCGTGGTGCTGACGAATGGCCAGGTCATCGCCGCGGGATCTTTCATGGTGACCAACTCGGATGGACTCGCCAGATACCATTTAGCCCGGCTGAACGGCGACGGCACCGTGGATGCGACGTTTGATGCGAAGGATGCTTCCGATGAAATCTCCAGCGTCGCGGCCGCTCCCGGTGGAAAAACTCTCATCGCGGGCGCCTTCAACCGAGTCAATGGCGTGCCACGCAACGGCATCGCGCGCCTGAACAGCGACGGCAGCCTGGACGCGACCTTCGATCCGGGTTCGGGCGCCAACTCCGACGTCCTGGCCCTCGACGTGCAACCGGACGGGAAGATTCTTGTGGGCGGACGTTTCCGCTCGTTTAACGGCCGGGCCCGGCATCAGATCGCGCGCCTGAACAGCGACGGCATGCTCGATCCCACGTTCGATCCAGGTCCTGGACCGGACGCGGAAGTCCTTTCGATCCGCGTGCTGTCCGACGGAAAGATCATGATTGGCGGCAACTTCACCGAAGTGAACGGCCAATCGCGCTCCCGGGTCGCGCGCCTGAACTCGGACGGAAGCCTCGACTTCGGTTTCGATCCTGGGGGCGGCGCCGATTACATCGTGCTCAGCATCGCGGAAGTTCCGGACGGCAAGATCATGGTCGGCGGCCACTTCACCTACTTCGATGGTTTGCCGCGTCCGTTCCTCGTTCGTCTGTTGAAGGGCACGCCGTCTCCCGCCGCGCCCGCGATCATCGAGCCGCCGGAACCTCAATCCGTCCAAGCGGGCGATGACGTCACTTTCACCGTCCTCGCCAGCGGAGTTCCCGAGCCGACGTACCAGTGGCGATTTCAAGGGACCAACATTCCCGGTGCGACGCAATGGATCCTCATGCTGCCCAATGTGCATTCCATCAACTCCGGCGATTACAGCGTCGTGGTCAGCAACGCGCATGGTGTCACGCCCAGTGCGAGCGCCGCGCTCTTCGTCGATGCGCCATCACGCCATCCGGGTGCTCCCGACATTAGCTTCTACACTGGGCAGGGGCCGAACGACCGCGTTCATGCCATCGCGGTGCCGGACGATCGGAAAGTCTTCATCGGCGGCGCGTTTACCGAAGTGGACGGCGTACGGCGTGGACGCATGGCGCGCTTAACAAAAAGTGGCGCTCTGGATTCGACCTTCGATCCTGGCGCGGGCGCGAATGATCGCGTGTTCTCACTCGCGCTTCAGCCGGACGGAAAAATCATTGCTGGCGGCAGCTTCACAATGATCGACGGTGTGCCGCACTCGCGCATCGCGCGTCTGCTGACGAATGGCCTCGTGGATTCAACCTTCGATCCTGGCTTGGGCGCGGATGCCGAAGTGTACGCCGTCGCGCACGATTTCGGCAGTGGCGATGTGTTGATTGGCGGACGGTTTGCCTCAGTAGGCGGCTTGCCTCGCCAGGGGCTGGCGCGGCTTCTCGTCAACGGCACGGTCGTCCAGTCGTTCGCGCCCGCCTTGAACCTGGGCTCCATCGTTTATGCGATCACCATTCAGCCGGATGGAAAAATCATCGCCGCCGGGTCCTTCTACAGCGTGGGCGATTCCAATCGCAGTCGCATCGCACGCTTCAACGCGGATGGGACGCTCGACAATACTTTCAACCTCGATGGCGCGAGCAGCACCGTCACCGCGCTTGGTCTTTACGGCGATGGCAAGGTGGGGCTGGCGGGCGATTTCCTCGGCGTCAACGGATTGCAACGCATCCGCGTGGCTCGGCTGTTGCCTGGCGGCGCGCTCGACGACGGATTCCTGCCCACGGCCCCGAATCGCATCGTGAACGCGCTGCACGTTCAGCCGGATGGCAAGATGGTTATCGGCGGCGATTTTATCAGCCTGGGCGCGGGGAACACCGTGGATGAATACGGCCAGGTTTTTTCGCAGACCAATTACGCGCGCTTCCGTCTGGCGCGGTTGGAAACCAACGGAGTGGTCGATGCCGAGTTCAACGCGGAGGAGGGCGTGCATGGCGGATCGAGTTACGTGGACGAATACGGGCAGGTGACGGAACTCACGACGGTGCTGGCGCTCGCGCGCGACCCGGATGGGAAAATTTTGGTCGGCGGCGACTTCACGCTCGTGAACGGAATTACGCGCCCTTACATCGCGCGACTTTTCGGAAGCGAAGCCTCCGACGCGGTTGCGGTGTTGAAGGGCGAGGGGATGGTCCAAGTCCGTTGGGACACGGGCGTGCTCCAGGTCGCCGATGAAGTGCATGGTCCGTGGACCGATGTTCTTGATGCCGAAAGCCCCGTGCTCTATCAGGTCGGCGAGGCGCAGAAATTCTTCCGGCTGAAGTTCAACTGAACCTTCCAACTCGCCCTGCCTTCAAAACGCTTTCTGGAGGGATGGCCAAGAAGGATTTCGAATCCATATGATTCTGTGGTGAGTCAACTGGCGCGTTCGCATCCGCGAAACAGAAACAGTTTTTGCAACTGCTCTAACTGGAACATGAACTGCACATCACCGGCAGCGCAACGATGTGAACAGGGCTTCGAGTTCCCGATCATCCGTCGTCGGCGGAACGAACAATCTCACTTTGAAAAACTCCTGGCGCGAACTGCAGTAAAGCCAGCCCATCAGCGACTTGAATTTCACCGAGTCTTTCGTGGTCGCGCCGTAGCCAAAGCGATCGTTCGCGTAGAGCACAAAGTAGGTATAGGCGAGCGGCGCATTGGTCGCGCGAAAAAGGCACGGGCGAAAACTCGGGTCGGTCGTGACCTGGTTCGAGATGTCGCCAGGATAAGGCGAAAGCGCGTTGGCGTAGAGCGCCTGGATTCCCATGATGCCGTCCTGTAAAAGCGTTTCCACGTCGGCAGCGTCGATGTGTTCGAGCACTTCGATCTTCGCCACCGAGTGGTGATTCGTCAGCGTGAGGACGGTGGAATCGGGTTTTACGTCCGTGGCGGCCAGGACGAATCCGTGCAGCGCGTTCGGCTGAAACATTTCCGCAAGAGGATCATGGTAGGAGTTGGAGATGGCTTGGCGCGGATGCCCATCAGACCAAAGCCAAACGCCGATCGCTGTTAGCACGATGACCAGGCTGATGATCCAGTTCCGCAAAGGCTTCACTTGGAACACAGAATGCCGGGTGCGATCACTTTCGCGCCATTCTTAAAACCGATCGATCAGCCCGACGACCACCGACGTCTGCGAAGGATCGGTCTGGTATTCGACTCCGACCGATAGCCGGATGAAACGAATCTGCGAGAAGATGCCGCCAATGACGGACGGCGTGTCCTTCCCCGGAGCCTTCGACCACGCTCCGCCCAGAAACACCCCATCCAGAAAGCTGCGCGACGATTGAAATTGCGCGGGATAAATGTATCCTTCGTAGCGCTCCTGAACGGAACGGTCCGAAGACTCAATTCGCTCCACGCGAAAGTCCGCCAGCCCACCCATTTCCCAGACTTCCAGTCGGCGATTGAAAGTCGGAACCAAAAACCCCAGCGGGTTTCCGAACTCCAGCCCTTGCGGACCCATCGCGCGGCCGAGTCGCGCCGGGTGGCTGAGAAATCCGCCTTCGTATTTAAGGCTGGCGTTCGCGAACAACGATTTCGGTCCGACGATTTGGCCAATGGAATTGTCCACCCAGATCGCTTCGATCACCGGCCGCACGTGCTTCATTCCCTCCGGCGCGATGTAGGCGAGCGTGCCGCGCCACTGTTCGCCGTCCGTGCCGCCGACGCCCATCCATTGCTCATCGTACACTGCGACGTAACCGCCCGGCTCCGTTTTGAGAGCGGCCTCCTGTCCCTGAACTTCCAGGATGTAATTCCACGCGTGCCATTTGTTTCGATACGTGAGCTTGCCGAAATAAACATCCGCAAAGGCGCTGGCCCTTGAGACGGCGCCGCCACCGATGCCGAGACCAAATGGAAAACGATACTCGCCTTGAGCTTCGAAGTCCGAGCGATCAACGCTATCGACACCTTGGGCGCCGAGAATCAAATCGCCTTTGTCCGGCCACGCCGCGAGCGGCCGTATGAATCCACCGCCATAGTACGTGTCTTGGCCATCAAACTCGATGACGCCGCCGCCGCCTTTGAACACCGGTGTCCACAGAAAGGCGTTGTACGCGTCCTGAGCCCGAGTGTGTTTGTAGAGTAAATCAACTTTGCCAGGTCGCAGATTCGGGCTTTCGGAATACAACCCGTCATCGTAGGACAGAAAAGAGTGAGGGGCTGCGGCACTGAAAACGTTTGGCACGAGCGCGAACGAAAGAATCGCCAGGATCGCCAGCACACGGGCGCGAGTGACTTTACGACGTGCGTGAGCCAGGGACGAGACGAGGGGATAGTTCATAGCTGTTCAGGGCGTTGCGAAATGGCAGCGGTTGATTGAACACGGGATGCCCAGTGAGTTAAGGGCCATCGCAAAAATGGTCAACGGTATTTTCCAATGCGCATGAATCGAATTCGTAAACGCGGCCAATGGAGTCGTGGAGCGACATCGTGATGGTAGCCGTGGCTTCAAGCCACGGGGCGGCACGCCGACAGTGCGTTCGTCGCGGAGCGACAATTGAAAGCCCCGTGGGGTAAATCCTACGGCTACCGTCAGTTCATCGCTCAGCGAGGCGTAACCACGTTCGAGAGATCTGACCAATTACAAGGTTTGAAAGCCCACGAGCCACGCTTGCCTTTCCGCGCTGATTTCAGTACGAGGAGTCGCTCTCAATGCACTTTCATCCGCAATCGCATTATTCATTTTGTATGGGACGCCGGTCCTTCCAAGTGCGTGCAAGCCTGCTGCTGATGTGCCTGGCACTTCTCGCGGGCCCGACGCTGAGAACAGCCGCGCAGGACATCGATCTGCTCAATCCGCTGGCGCCAATCCTCACGGAAGGTTTGAAGGACGCTCAGGCGGGCAAGGATTACAACATCATCTTCGTCTCGCTGACGAATACGCGCGCGGATCATCTCGGTGCCTACGGCTATTCGCGGAATACATCCACGAATATCGATCGCTTGGCGGCGAAGTCACTGGTGTTCAAAAACTTTTTCACCCACGCAAGCTGGACGCTGCCGGCGGCGGTTTCTCTCTTCACGTCCCAATATCCCTTCACGCACAAAATGATGAATCGTGAGGACGAGCAGACGCTGGCGGGCGCGGTGCCGACGTTCATCGAGATCCTCAAGGAGCATGGCTATCGGACGGCGGCGTTTGTCGGCGATCGCGACTACAGCCAGAAGTACGGACACACCTCACGCTTTCATCTCGTGTACGATGCGGTGAATCACGCGGACTTGGAGGACTGGCATCGCTACGGCGTTTTGCAGAACACGATGCCTCCCGCGCGCGAATGGTTGCGCAAGGACAAGGACAAGAAGTTCTTTCTGCTCGTGCAAGGCTACGACACGCATTGCCCGTTCGCGGTACCGAAGGAGAACGCGCGCTTCGATCCGATCTATCGTGGCAAGATTGATTTCACCAAATGCTACTGGACCTTCGAGCCGACGCGGCCCATCAAGCGCCGCACGGAGTCGGGCCTCTACCAGGACGTGTATCTGCTCAAGACCCGGCCGACGGCGGGCGACAATTTCGAAGTGATGTTTTACCCGGACGACGTGAAGCACATGATCGCGCTTTACGACGGCGAGATTTTCAACGCGGATCAATTGGTGGGCGGCTTGCTCGATGACCTCGCGGCCCTTGGTCTCGAAAAGAAAACCATCGTGGTGATCTACGCGGACCACGGCGACATGTTCGGCAAACATGGGCGCTTCATGCGGGGTGGCCCGTTGCGCGGCACGTTTTACGATGATGTGCTGCGCGTGCCTATGGTGATTTACCATCCCGATTTGGCTCCGAAGAGTGTTGATGCTCTCGGTCAAATGATCGATCTTGGGCCAACGTTGTTGGAAATGGTTGGCTTGAAATCGCCGCGCACTTTTCGCGGAAAGTCACTCTTGTCCTTGGCCACGAACGCTGTGCCGGTGAACGAATATGTGTTCGCTGGTGCCGCTTTCACGCCGGCGTCTAGCAACCCGCTGTTCAGTTATCCGTCCGTCATCGTTTCCGCGCGCAGCCAGCAGTGGAAACTAATCATGGAACGCGTCTCGCCTCCCACCGGAGTGCGGGACTCGGTGGAGTTGTATGATCTCCAACGCGACGCGGAAGAGTTGACGAATGTGGCGACGAACAATCCGGCGATGTTGCGAACCATGAAAAACGCTCTGCAAAGCTGGCTCCGCAGCATCGACTCGGAGAAATTATTGCCGGGACTTTAACTCAATTGGCTTATGCGACGCGCAACCGTTGTCTTGTCGGGAATCATTCTGCTGGTTGGCCTCGCCTACGTCCTCAAATCGAAGAAGCGATCTCAGCCCGCAACAACTGCGGAGCAAACACAACCGGCGCAAACAGCCAGGAAGAAGCTTTACTGGTTCGTTCCCGACGGCATGCGTGCCGATCCCGATCTGTTCAACGTTTTTCGTTGGGCCGAGGAAGGCAAGCTACCCAACTTGAAGAAGATGATGGAGCGGGGCACGTACGGTTATTGCAAACCGGTGTTCCCGAGCCACACGCCGGCGAACTTCGCGACGCTTTTCACCGGCGCCTACCCGGAAGTTCACGGCGTGAATGATGGGCCGATGCGCGCGGAAGGCGTGCCCTTAAGCCAGATCGCCATCAGCGGCTTCAGTTCAGCGGCCAAGAAAGTGGAACCGATTTGGGTGACGCTGGAAAAACAATTGTCTTGTCCGATCACGCTGCTCTCCGTTCCGGGATCGACGCCACCGGAGTTGAAGAATGGAATCACGATTCGCGGCCGTTGGGGGCGATGGGGCGCGGACTTTCACTCGGTGAATTTTCAGGACGACGCAGAGAAGACGTTTGCGAAGGTAGACAAAGCCGCCGCGCGACTCTTCTACGTGGGCCCACAACTCACGACGCGTGTTGCCAAGCAGCCGGTTCAAGGCTGGACCGCTTTGCCCAAGTCCTTTTCTCCGCCGCTCGAAACTCCTCTGACGGCGTGGGGGGCGACAAATTACGCGTGCATCGTCGATAGCACCGACAACCAGACTCTGGACTATGACACGCTGGTGATCTCGTCGGACAAAACTACGGTTCGTTGTTCGCTCAAGAGCGGCGCGTGGAGCGATTGGCTGCCCATCACGCTGAAGTGGCAAATCCCCGGCCAGCCTTTGTCCAAAGACGTGGATCTTTCTGTAAAGATCAAACTCATCGTGCTGCAACCGGACGGGGTTTTCCGCGTGCGTTTTGTTTACAGCAACGTAAATAAGTATTTGACCGAGCCGGAGTCGGTGGCGGGCGAGTTGGTCGAGGGCACTGGGCCGATGGTGGATTTCGTCGATAACTTTCCGCCGCAGTTAATTTTCTATCCAGAGGACAAAGGCACGTTTCTGGAGGAAGCCGATCTCTCGCTTACCTGGCACGCGCGCGCGGCGACGTTTCTTCTACAGCGTCATCACCCAGACATTTTCATCCAAAATATTTACACACCGAACCAGATGCTCACGAGCCGCTGGTGGATGGGCGGCGTCGATCCGCATAGCGCGCGCTATGGCGAGGTGACGAGCGAGGCGCGCGAGAAGCTGTGGCAGGAAGTGCATTGGCTCTACAAGAAGCTCGACGACATTCTGGGCAACATGCTGGCGCAGGCCGATGCCAATACATTCGTGGTGCTCAGCTCCGATCACGGCGCGGTGCCGCTGAATCATCACGTGCGGCTGAACAATCTTTTTGCGCGCGAAGGGCTGCTGAAGTTCAAGACGGACGCAGCCACCGGCGACCGGGCCATCGATTGGGAGCAAAGCAAGGCGGTGTTCCTCCAGATGGACAATGTTTACATCAGTCCCACCGGGCTGGGTGGAAACTGGAAGCGCAGCTCAGGTCCCGAGTACGAACAACTTCGTGCGCGAGTAAAAAGTCTTTTGCTCAACCTGGAAGATGCGCGTGGCGTCAAGCCCTTGGAGCAAGTCAGCGATTCGGAGAATGTCGCGCGCGATTTCAAACTGCTCGCCGACCGTGCCGGCGATTTGATCCTGGCCAATCGGTCAGGCTACGGCTGGAGCGAAGAGACAACAGAAGACATGGAGATTTTTTCCACGCCGCTCATCACCGGCTACAAGCAGGCCATCCTGTCCGAACGCGAGAAAGGATTGTGGACACCGTTCGTCATCATCGGCCCCGGCATCAAAGGAAATCAATTTCTCGGCGAAACACCCATCGACATGGTCGATCAATATCCCACGTTGTTGCGCGCGTTAGAAGTGAAGCCGTCATCCTGGGTGCAAGGTAAGGTCGTGGAAAAGGCTTGGACACGACAATGACTTGATCCAGTGAGTGAGCGAACGGTGGTTAGAAGAAAATGGAGCGAGCGAAGGGATTCGAACCCTCGACACTCACGTTGGCAACGTGATGCTCTACCAGGCTGAGCTACGCTCGCTTCCGAAGTGCGGCGAAGTTAAGAGAACCAAACGCATTTGCAAGTCCTCATTTTATTTCGACGAGTAATCGTGTGCATCCCGGCACTATCCTGGAATCGTTGGTTTGCTCTTTTGCACTCCATAAAGAAAAAACAGCTTGCCCATGTCAGAGCGATTCACAAAGTTCGGGCAAAACAAAATTGAAGAGTCTATGAAATTCACACCCATTCTCACGGCCGCAGTCCTTGTGGCCACGCTGGTCTTCGCGCGCGCGGCGGCCACACCCAAAGTCGGCGATGCCGCTCCGGCCTTCGAAGCGAAAGATCAGGACGGCAAAACGGTGAAGCTCTCGGACTACGCCGGAAAGCAAGCTGTGCTGCTCTACTTCTATCCTCGCGATCAAACCCCTGGTTGCACCAAGGAAGCCTGCGGGTTCCGCGACCGCCTCGATGATTTGAAGAAGAAAGGCGTGGCGGTGCTCGGCGTCAGCCGCGACGACGCGGAGAGTCACAAGAAATTTATCGCCAAGGAGAACCTGAACTTTCCGTTGCTCACCGACACGGAAGGCAAGCTGACGGAAACCTACGGCGCCGGCATGGAAGGCCGGATGCTCGCCCGGCGCATCAGCTTCCTCATCGATA
>DATHKK010000090.1:0-3675 GCA_035489355.1 Candidatus Limnocylindria bacterium | reverse complement strand
GCCGGTGAGTTCGTCCGGGCGATAACCCAGCACCAACTCATACGAAGGGCTTGCGTAAAGAAACTTGTTCTGCGCATCCAGCAGGCAAATCAGGTCCCGCGTGTTTTCCGTAATGAGCCGATATTGCGCCTCGCGCTGTTTCAGGGCCTGTTCTGCCGAATCTTTATTTCGCTCTGCTTCCATTTTTCGCAACGTGTTTTGCAGAGCGCTCGGCAATCGTGTGAGGCTGGCCTTGAGAATGTAATCCTCGGCGCCCTCCTTCATACACTCGACCGCGGCCTCTTCGGAATGTGAACCAGTAACAAGGATGACGGGCACTGTGCTCTTTTGTTGCCGCAACAATTTCAACGCCTCCAAGGCGCTGAATTGCGGCAGCGAATAGTCCGCGAGAATGATGTCGGGTTTGAAATCGGCCAGCGCGGCCAAAAACTCGTCCTTCTTCTCCACCCTTTGGAGTTCGTACTCGATGTTCGCCTTGCGCAACTCGCGCTGCAGCAATTCCACGTCGTACGCCACATCCTCCAGTGATAAAATCCGCAGTGACATTCGCGCGCCCAACATTCACCAGCGACTATGGCTGGTCAAACTTCCGTGCGCGCGGCGGAACGAATTCGCAGCGACGCCGTGCCCATCGATTCACGAAAATAATTTCTGGCCCTGGCTTCAGGCTACCCCCGTATTTGTCCGACCCCCAGGCGCATTCTCGTGCGCATGATGAAAACACAAATGGAACTGGGATTCGAAAACAACACGTCCGTCACTTCCTGCCGAACAGTGCGATCACGACGCGCGCCCGGCGCCCGCTGGTGGTTCGACCAGATGCACTCGGTCGTGGACCGCGCCTTCGAATGGAGCCGCAACAACCAGGCGCGGCCGGAGCAGATCTACATCACGTTCGGCGGACGAAGCCGCCACGGCAAAGCGTAAGGGTCGTCCTCTCCGACTCGCCCGCGCAGGCTCTAGTGCTATGGTTTGCCATGGAGCGTCATCTCATCGAAGAGCCGCGCGGGCGCGCTCGTGCGCGCGGAAAGGAAATGGACACAGCCGCGCCACTCATTCCGCCTCGCCCCACGATTTCGAAACTGCAAGAGGCCGCGCGCGGTTGCCGGGCCTGTCCGCTGTGGAAGCTCGGCACTCAAACCGTTTTCGGCGAAGGCGCGCGCAAAGCAAAAGTCATCTTCGTGGGCGAACAACCAGGCAATGATGAAGATCTTGCTGGCAAGCCATTCGTCGGGCCCGCCGGCAAACTACTCGACAAAGCACTCGTCGAAGCCGGCATCAAACGCGACGAAGTTTACGTGACGAACGCGGTCAAACATTTCAAATGGGAACCGCGCGGCAAACGGCGCATTCACAAATGCGCGCGAGAGGGCCGCATGCCGTCCCTGGCTCGACGCGGAGATCGACCTGCTCAAGCCCGAAGTCATCGTCTGCCTAGGCGCCACCGCCGCGCAGTCGCTGTTGAGCAAAGATTTCAAGGTGAGCCAGTGCCGCGGAGAACTCGTGCCATCACCCGCTCGCGCCGCACGTCACGGCCACCGTCCACCCGTCCTCGATCCTCCGCGCGCCGGACGAGGAAACGCGTCGATCTGATTACGAGCGCTTCGTCCGGACCTCAAGAACACCGCAAAGGTGATTCACGGGTTGGGATAGAGCGAATTTGACTGCGGTCCATTGCGGCGCGCGACGCACTTAACAGCCGGTTCAAAAGCGCCATTTGGTGCGCGCTTCGAGACGGCTTCACGCCGCTTCCAAATTCAAGAGCGCGCGTTTGCGTTTCACGCCCCAGCGATAGCCGGAGAGGCTGCCATCCATCCGCACCACGCGATGACACGGAATGGCGACCGCAATGGCGTTCGCCGCGCATGCGCCCGCGACGGCGCGCACCGACTTGGGCGCGCCGATGCGTTTCGCGATCTCGGCGTAGCTCGCTGTCGAGCCAACGGGGATCTCGCGCAGAGCATTCCAAACTCTTTGCTGGAACGCAGTGCCGCGCACATCGAGTGGCAAGTCCAGGCCGAGCCTAGGCGCCTCGACGAAGCCGATCACTTGCGCAACCACACGCTCGAAATCTTTATCGCCTCCGATCAATTGCGCTTTCGGGAAACGGCGATGAAGTTCCCTGGCAAGTTCATTGGGATCGTCACCCAGCAGAATCGCACAGACACCTTTCTCCGACGACGACGCAAGAATGGAACCCAGCGAGCACTCGCCGATAGCGAAACGAATCGTGGTTCCAGTTCCGCCTTCACGAAAGTTCTTCGGCGCCATCCCCAACATGCGCGAAGATTCCGCGTAGAAGCGCCCATTGGAATTGAACCCGGCTTCGTAAATCGCTTCCGTCACCGTGTTGCGCTTCGGCAGCGCCTGGCGCACGCGTTCTGCGCGATGCGCTATCGCGTAAGCCTTCGGAGTGAGGCCGGCGATCTGCGTGAACACGCGATGAAAGTGAAAGCGACTCATCCCCGCGGCGTTCGCCAGTGCGTCAAGGCTCGGCGGCCCCTCCGCTGTTTCAATCGTGCGGCACGCCGTCGCCACCTTCATCGCGTACTGCTCGGCGAGCGCCGGGCCGTTGGGCCGGCA
This sequence comes from Candidatus Limnocylindria bacterium, assembly GCA_035489355.1. Taxonomy (GTDB): domain Bacteria; phylum Verrucomicrobiota; class Verrucomicrobiia; order Limisphaerales; family SIBH01; genus JANNGC01. Next base: position 1,092 of record DATHKK010000090.1, on the reverse strand, counting down.
CCGTTTGCACGCACGGAAACCTGCCCGCTCGGCTTCTGCACACGAATTGTGGAACTGCACATTCTCGCGGCGAGCCAATCGCGCCGCACAGGACGGACGGCAATACACGCCCGTCGTTTTCACGGAGTAATAGAATTTCCCGTCCGCGTTCGCGTCGCGATGGATTACGGCTTTCCACCGCTGCACGTCGCTGACGTACCCGCTGCCACGTCGTTCGCTTCGCACAGCCGGTCTCTTCATCATTTCTATTTTCATTCTGAGGACAACATAGCGGCTCCTGGAAAACAAAAACTCCGGTTCTTGCTTTTGAATTCCAAAATTTCCGAGCGCGCCTGGCGCGCATGCGGTTAACGCCTCACCTCCGCATGGCGGTAGCACGCGACAACATGATCATTCACCATGCCGACGGCCTGCATGAACGCGTAGCAAATCGTGGTGCCGACGAATCGAAAGCCGCGCTTTTTCAAATCGCGACTCATCGCATCCGACTGACGCGTGCGCGCCGGCAGGTCGCGCATCGTGCGGCGTTTGTTTTGAATCGGCGCACCGCCGACGAACTGCCAGATGTAGTTGTCGAAACTGCCAAAATCCTCGCGCACCTTGAGAAACGCTTTCGCGTTGTCAATCGCAGCGGAAATTTTCAAACGATTGCGCACAATGCCCGCGTCGGCCATCAGCCGTGCGGCGTCCTTTTCCCCGAAGCGCGCGATTTTCTTCACGTCCCAATTCACAAACGCGCGCTGGTAATTTTCGCGCTTGCGCAGAATGGTGATCCAACTCAGCCCGGCCTGCGCGCCTTCCAGGATCAACATCTCGAACAGATGCCGGTCGTCATGCGACGGCACGCCCCATTCGCCATCGTGATACGCGATGTAGAGAGCATCGTTCCCAGCCCACGTGCAGCGATTTTTCATACGCCGACATTCAGCGGAATGAGCACGAGCCGCGCAAGCTTGAGGAGCGCGGCAAGGAATGACCGGTGGCATCTGAACAACGTTCTCGAACTGATCGCGCGCCTCAAAGCTGCCGCGAAGACTAATCCACCGTCACGCGAAAGAACCGCGCGTCACCCGTGCGGACCTTCTCGAAGAA
>DATHKK010000089.1:0-3065 GCA_035489355.1 Candidatus Limnocylindria bacterium | reverse complement strand
CGTCGGCGCACCGCCGAACCTTTATTTTCTGAAAGACACGAACGGCGACGACAAGGAAGACACCCGCGAAGTGGTGCTTACCGGATTCGGCAATGAAGACCGCCATGAGTTGCTCAATGGCTTTGCGTGGGGACCGGATGGCTGGCTCTACATGACGCACGGCGTCTTCACGCATTCGCAAGTCAAAGATCCGAACGACCCGGACGACGATGGTGTGAAGATGGACGCCGCGCTCGCGCGTTATCATCCACACACCAAAAAGTTCGGGGTCTTCGCCGACGGCACGAGCAATCCGTGGGGAGTGGACTGGAACGAGCGCGGCGATGCGTTCGTGAGCGCGTGCGTCATTCAGCATCTATTTCATCTCGCACCGGGCGGCCAATACAATCGCCAGGGCGGCACGTGGGCGAATCCTTACGGTTATGCGCAAGACCTTCCGACCAAGGGATTGCCGGCGATTGTTGATTTTCGTCACTACCGCGCGGCGCACGCGGGCATCTGTGTTTACCAGGGTGATCAGTGGCCAGCGGAATGGCGCGGGCTGGTCTTCCTCGGCAACATTCATCAAAGCGCGCTCAACTGCGATCGGCTCACGCCTGTCGGTTCGACTTATAAGGCGGAGAAGGAAACGACACTGCTCGGCCCGGCCAGCGAAGCGCTGCTCAAGAAGAGCGGCGAAAAAATTCCTAAAGGCGAAGAGTGGAAATTCGTTGGCCCCGGGAATTTTCTCGTCAGCAAAGATCCGTGGTTCCGTCCCGTGAGCAACCAGACCGGACCCGACGGCACGATGTGGGTCATGGATTGGTACGACAGGTATCCGTGCTACCAAAACGCGCAGGCCGATCCCGAAGGCGTGGATCGCGAGCACGGCCGCATCTGGCGCGTGGTGTGGGTGGGCGATCAGCCGGGAAAAACGGTGCCAAGCCGGCCGAGCAAGGACATGAGCCTCGCGAAATTAAGCACGGACGAGTTGGGCAGTTTACTCGAGCACGAAAACAGTTGGCAACGGCGCATGGCGCAACACCTGTTGTCGGAGCGACGGGATCTTCGAGTTGGAACGAGCATTCATGGAGGCTCGAAAGTTCACAAGTTGGCTGATAACGGTGAGAAGGATGTCAGATTTCGTCTTGCGGCGCTCTGGGCTTTGCACGGGGCGAACGAAATCGAAGACGATTTTCTGCGAGGTCTTGAGAAGGATAAAGAGCCGGCCATTCGCGCGTGGGTAGCGCGCTTGACCGGTGAACGGGGCATTCCGTTCGGGGCGGCCATGACCCGCCTGGCGCGTCTGGCCAAGGATACAAATGCCACCGTACGCCTCGCCGTCGCCGCAGCCGCGCGCCAGTTTGTTTCCGGTTCGCTCACTGTGAACACACCGCCGGCGATTTCGCTGCGCGAAGTCGTGACCGGCGGCATTTTGTCGGACTTGGAGAAAAGCCCGATTGTGCTCGGAGACCCGGTGCTGCCGTTCGTTATTTGGATGGCGCTGGAGCCGATCATTGCTTTCGATGCGGGCGGGGCGTTGGGTTTCTTGGAAAACGCCAAAGATAGCAGCCTGACCAATTGGCCGATGCACGGTTACGTCCTTCAGCGGATCATGCGCCGCGTCTGCGATCTCTCTGATCCAGCCATGCGCGAAGAGCATTTGAACTATGCGATGAAAGTGCTCGGGAGCGTGGCATCAGAAACGAATCTGGCCAACGCAGCGCTCGATGGATTGATCGCCGGGTTCCGGTCGAAAGCCGCGCCGCCCACGATTCCGATCGAGCCGATCTTCGCGAAGCTCACGGCCAATCCCACCATCGCCGACAAAGCCCGCCGGCTGGCCACGCTGATGGGTGACAAGAGCGCGTCGAAGATGTTGATCGCGAAAATAAATGAAACGCGCGCGACTCTCGACGAGCGGCTTAAAGGCATTCAAGCCGCGCGCGAGACGAAGGACGAAGCCTCGCGGGTTGAACTGATGAAGCTAATGACGACGGATAAAACGGAGCCGTTGCTGCTCGAAGGCGCGCGTTCACTCAGTGCTTTCAGCGAGGATGAACTCGCTTACACACTGGTCGATGCATGGAAAAATTATCCGCTGCCAGTACGCCGCGCGGTCGCGGATGTCTTGGTGACTCGCAGCAAGTGGGCGCGCGCTCTGCTCGCGGGCGTGGAGAAAAAGACGGTTCAACCGCAGGACATTTCGGCCACGGCCCGTCGGGCGTTGGCACGTGCGGATGACAAAACGATTGCGGACAATTCGGATCGCTTGCTCGGCCGTTATCGCGCGCCCGGTGCGGACAAACTAAAACTCATCGCGGACAAAAAGAAGATCGTGCTGAGCGGCACGGCTGACTTGAACAACGGTCACGAAGTGGCGAAACGCACCTGCTTCGTTTGCCACAAACTTTACAGCGAAGGCACGGACGTCGGCCCCGATCTGACCGGTGTGGGGCGCAGCACTTTGGATGCGTTGTTGCACAACGTGATTGACCCAAACGAAGTGATCGGCGGCGGCTTCGAAACAACGGAGGTGACGTTGAAGGACGATTCGACGGTAAGCGGTCGCGTCGTGGAGGAAACGGACGCACGCATCAAACTGGTGGCGACCGGACCGACCGAGCACACGATTTCGAAGAGCGACATCAAGGTAGAGAACGGCATGCTGGCGATCCGCAAAACGGAGTTGAGCCTCATGCCGGAAGGACTGGAGCAAATCCCCGACAACGATTTTCGCGATCTGATCTTGTTCATCCTGAACCCGCCCGGCGACAACCGTCCTTGGACACCCGCCCTACGCAAGGAGTTGATCGGAGACGGCGCAGGGACGAAGTCCGCCGATGCGAACAACGAGATTCGCGGCCAGGGCGCACAGCCCACGGATGGCGAATCGGTCGCGCTGTGGAATCCCGATTGGAAGGTGAACTGTCCGCCCTTCGAAGGCACGCCGAAGAAGCTCGTTGAACATGCCGGACGCAGGAATGTTCTGATGACTCACCCGAACGACCGCAAGACACCGGCAACGATCGAGCGCACCGTCACGTTGCCCCAAGCGGAGAGCATCACGCTCAGTTTCAAAGTGG
>DATHKK010000088.1:0-4264 GCA_035489355.1 Candidatus Limnocylindria bacterium | reverse complement strand
GTCTTCATTTCACACAAAGCGCAGGCGTTGTGGCTGTGCATCCGATAGCCGACGGTATGTGCGACGAGTATCCGTTTTTCGCCTGGCTTCTCCGCGCCGAGGCCTTTCGCAAATTCGGATACGACCCGGACGGAGTGTTTTCCGATACGCCAGTGGATGAGTTCGGTTTCGCTTCGGGGCGGCACACCGAAGTCATTCATTGGGAGCCATCCGGCACGGCGCGATTGTAACGCGATGAAACCCCGTTCGATTGTGTGGCGTCGGCGTTCGCGTCAAGGATACTACGGTTCAGTGGCTTCCGTTCCTCCTTGACCCGCCCGCCGCCGCCGGGAGTTTTTGCCTCTAGGTTTTCATCGCGGGAATCTGTCGTCGCTGGACGACATGAAGCGGATAAATCTCTGCAATCAGTGCAACTCCCGCTATCCTTCCGCGCTCGATTCGTATTCAATGGGAAGGAAATCACGTTGGTTGGTGGAAGTGCATACGCGTGATGTGAGAACCACGATTCAAAAGTTCTTTTATCGAAACGGTCAGCTCCGCGAAGTCTTGCCTCTGCGAAACGGCCAAAGGCACGGCGTTGCTCGTGTCTGGCACAAAAATGGTCGCCTCGCTTCCGAAGAATCCTACGCGAACGGGCTGCTGCATGGTGTCTGCCGTCAGTGGAGCGAATCCGGCCGCCTGCTCGGCAAATACAAGATGGTCCACGGAACGGGAATTCAGCGCGCCTGGCACGACAACGGACCCCGACAAATGGAAATCTCCACGTTGGGCGGCGAATTCTGCGGGCGCAGCCGGAGTTGGTTGAGCGACGGCACATTGCTTTCCGATGCCATCTATCTTCGCGGCAGCGTTGTCAGTGCGGACGATTACCGCGCGGCGGCAGCGAAAGACAAGGCGTTGCCGAAACTTGGCCGAGTGATGGCGAAGGCCGTGAAACCGGTGACGGAGGAACACATTCACCGCGTCTTCATCAGCGCGATGCTGGCAAAGCCGAGACGTTTCGAGGCGCTGACATGGTTGCAAAGGAAGCGCAAGCTCTACACCGCGAGATCCATTGGCCGCATTAAGCGTGAGCGCGATGCCGCCAAATTCGTGACTGCGCTCTACGGTGCCGGGGCTATGGAGGTGATCGCACCCGACATTTACAGCAACAAGGCAGGCGACCAGTTCACGGACTCCTTGCTGGTGCGCTTGCCGAAAACGCCCACGAAGCGGAAGGCCATCCGCAAAGTCTGCGCTCAACTTCAAAAGCGAAGACTTGGGGCGATTCAGCCGGACACTGACGTTGGAGAGACACATCTGTTCCTCGCGCTGGCCTGAGTTCAGAACACACGGAGGCAGTCGAGCATGTCATCGTGGGCGAGCACTCCGCAGGCGGCACGTCCCGCGAGCAGGCATTCCGTCACGGCATCACCAACGAGCTTTTCCACCGCGTCGCGCATCGGGCGTGCGCCGAGCTTCGGATGAAATCCCTTTCGCACGAGGAACGGCAGCGCGGTCTTGTCGAGTTCGAGCTTGTGACCACGAGCGGCGAGGAACTCGATTTCGCGCGACAGGAACTTCTCGGCAATCTCCAACTGGTGTTCGTAGCTCAAGCGATGGAACACCAGCTTTTCGTTCACGCGCGCGAAGATTTCCGGGCGCAGCGTTTGTTGCGCGCGGGTCAGGACGTGGCGCTCCAAGGTCGCCTCGTTCGAGTGTTGCAGGCTCATCAGTTCTGCCGAGCCGATGTTTGACGTGAGCCACACGTAGAATCCGCTGAAGTCGAGCGTTTGCCCTGTCGCAACCGTGAGGCGCGCGGCGTCGAGCAATTGCAGGAGGATGTCGAGCACGCGCGGATGCGCCTTTTCCGCTTCGTCGAAAAGTAATGAACCTTCCGCCGCGCGCTCGCGCACCGCGCCGAGGTATCCGATCTCGCCGAGCCGCGCACCAAGGAGCAGGCCCAAGGCTTCCTGATTTTGAAACTCCGACATGTCGAAGCGGAACAACTTTCCTTCGCCGAAAACATGATTCGTGGCCACGACCACCGTTTCTGTTTTGCCAACACCCGTCGGCCCGAGCAGCAGAAAGCTGCCGCGCGGACGCGATGGCTTGGTAATGCCGAGTTCGCCGCGACGAACGGCGGAAACGATGCGCGGAATCGTGTGGGACTGCCCGCGGATTTCGCGCGGCAACAACACGTCGAGTTCCTGGAGTTTGGTTAGCTTGTTCGAGTCTGGTGATTTGTTCATTGCCTACCTCTACCAAGGACATCCCCGCACCTTGTGTCGCTCCTACACCCGGCGTCAGACCCTTTCCTCCATGCTGCGAACCGTGACAGCGCAGTAGTCGCTGTTCAGCGAAAGAAAAACAAACACCAGACTCGTATGAAGCTCATTAAACAAATCAAACCCCTCGGTCAGAAAATCCGTTCGCGGCTGTCCTCGCTCCTCGTGGTCGCCGCCATCCTCGCCCTCAACACGCTCCCTGCCTCCGCGCAGGCTTTCAGTTCCACCGAACTCAAGACCGGCATCAGCAACAGCCTGGCCGTAATCATGATGTTCGGATTCGTGCTCGGCATTGCCTGTGTCATCTACGGCGGCTTCGCCATCCGGCGGGGCGACGTGGACCAGGGCAAGATGTCCATCATCGGCGGCGCAATCATCGCCGCTGCTCCGGCAGTCATCTTCGCGTTCTTCAAAATCTTCGGCATCGACGGGAACAGCAGCGTCGGCGTCGGCAATTTTTGATCTCGCCACACCACCCGCCACCCGCCGCCCCGAGCCGCCATGAAAACTGAACTCCGCCTGACCGACACCAACGCCGCGTCTGACTCCAAAGGCCGGACGTGGGGCTTGGAAGGGGGTTTGTTCTGGTGGCTCGTGGGCGGCATCGGTGCGGGCATCACGGGGTTCTTCGTGGCTCTCGTGATCTTAAAGTCATCGTTACTCACGTCAGTGGGCGTCGCGCTCATCCCGATTGGCCTTTGCCTCGCCTACATCTTTGGTCTGCGTCAGGGAAAACCACCCGGCTACGACCGGGACATCTTCGAGCGCGTATTCACCGGTAGCGGTTTCGCGCCCGAAAATGTCCACCTCACGCATCCACTCGGAAAGGAACAGCCATGAGCCGCCACATCCTTGAACAACTCGACACCGCCGACCAGGCGTTGCGCGAGAACCTCCACCGCCACGACCTCGACGCGACCGCACGCGAACACATGGAACGCGCCTTGTCACACGTCCGCGAGGCACACATCGCAACCAACGAGATTGGCAAGGCGCGATCCGTCCGGCGGCTCGTGGGTGATCTGGAGAAAGTGGATCACCTCACGGAGAAGCTCCGCAAACGCCAGCAATCCGGCGTCACCATCAAACCCATTCGTGTCTGACCTATGTTCGAGCGCCCACCCAACGGCTTTTTCACCCACGACCTGATTGTGTTCAACCATCTCCGGCGCGGCGGCTACGTGGCCAAGGGCTTCATCTTCGAGTCGCCCGACTTGACGAACAGTCCGATCGCCGACCTGAACGACTTCCAGGACCAGCTCTGTCTCTTGCTGGCGTCCCTCCACGAAAACCAGCGGCTACAAGTGCAATACTTCTGCGATTCCGACTACAAGGGGGAGTTGCTGCGTTACCAGCAGGAGACAGAGCGCTTTTCCAACGTCTGGACCAAGCGCGCCCGCAACGAACGCTTCTCGCGCTACTGGCAGGCAATGACCGAGCGCAAGCTCCGGCGGCAGCGCGTCATATTCTACATCTCGCGCGCGTTGGAGAACGTCCCGACGAAGTTCCAGACCCCCGCCGCCCGGCAGGACTACTACAACACGCTGCTCGACCAGCTTCAGACCGAGTTCGAGCACGTCCATCGGTTATTGCTCGAAATTTTCGGCGCAGCCGGCGCTCGCGTGTTGCCGATGACCGACGCCGACCATTTCCGCCACTACAAGCGGTTTCTCAATCCCTCGCTCAACGACCGGTTCGACTACGACCCGGCGGATGGGTTCGCTTCCGAGCTTTCGATTCAGGAGAATTGCTGGCACAGCGAGGGCAGCGGCCAGTCCGATTTCGGTTTCTTCCTCGATGGTCACTATCACTCGCTCATCGTGATGACGCGTTGGCCGCGGACTACCTATCCCGGCATCATCCAGCGACTGACTAATTTGCGGCTGCTGGACTACACCATCACGGTGAATGTTGATCCGCTTCCCATTTCCCAAGAAATCAACAAGGAGGAAAAGGAGCACGACCGCGTTGCCGGCGACTACGCCAGCGAAAAGAAA
>DATHKK010000087.1:0-2605 GCA_035489355.1 Candidatus Limnocylindria bacterium | reverse complement strand
CTCCGTCAAGCTCATCAACAAAATTAGTCAGAATCTCCACACCGAGATGCTCCTGCGCACCGCGGCGCGGACAGATGGCTTGTGGGCCAAGCCAGAAGATCTTCTGAAAGTTCCTGCCGCGTTTTACGCAACAGTTGGCATTGCTCCCGACGATGTGATCCAAACCGACGGCTCCGGTCTTTCGCGCCATGACCTGGTTACTCCCCGCGCGATTGTCACTCTTCTGAACTACGCGCAGAAGCAACCTTGGTTTCCGTATTACTTTGCCTCGCTGCCCGTCGCCGGCGTGGATGGAACTCTTGAAGAGCGCATGAAAAATACACCTGCCGCGGGAAAAATTCACGCCAAGACTGGTTCGGTCGAGCACGTCCGCACCATTTCCGGATTCGCGGATACTCTCAGCGGTCGCCGCCTGATTTTTTCATTTCTCAGCAACAATCAGGGTGGCAAAGGCCATGAAGCGGCCGACGCTCTCGGCGCTCTCTGCGTGGCCATGGTCGAGGAATTCAGCGCTGTGCCGGCAAAACACGGCGCCCGAAAACGAACACACTGAGGCTTGGAAAAGGAAGCGCCTGAAGGCCCATGTCGCGCACCGCACAAGATGTATTGGAATTTGACAAGCTGCGAGAACTTCTGCGGCAGAGGACGACCTGTGCGCTCGGCCGCCGGGTCATCGATCGGCTCGAGCCATCCACGGTTCGCGACTCGCTCGTAGCCGTTTTTTCGCTGATCAGCGAAGCCCAGCAATGGCTCCGCGCCGCCCGCGAACTCGGATTCGGCGGCGTCACCGATCCGCAAACCTGGCTCGCCAAGATAGCAGGTCCTGGCGCCGTGCTCGAAGCCACTGAATTCCTGGCTGCCGCCACCCTTCTCGAGACGGCCAACTGGCTCCGCCAGCAATTTCGCGAAGAAGCCGTGAAATTCCGCCTTCTCGCCGAAAAAACCACCGCCCTGCCTGATTTCCGCGAATTGCTCACCGCCATCCGGCGCGCGATCCTGCCCACCGGCGAGATCAGCGATGAGGCCTCGACCGCTCTTCGCCGTATTCGTGTCTCCATCAGTCAAACACGCGATGCGGTCCAGAAAACTCTCAAACAAATCCTGCGCATGCGCAATGCAGAAGCTGGCGAAGATTACGTTACGTTGCGCAATGACCGCTTTGTCATTCCGGTTCGCGCGGAAAATCGCCGTAGCATTCCCGGCGTCGCCCACGGGGCCAGCGCCACGGGCCAAACCGTTTTCATGGAGCCGCTGGAAACCGTTGAAGTCAACAATCAGCTCGTGCAGCTCGCTGAAGAAGAATCCGCCGAAATCATCCGCATCCTGCGCGACCTCACCGAGCGCCTGCAGCGTGTGCGCGATCCGCTCGTCACCGCCGCCGAAACCATCGCCGAACTCGACAGCGTTTTCGCTCGTGCTCGTTTCGCGCAGGAATTCGACGCGATCATCCCGGAATTTTCAGAAAGCAACGAACTCCGCCTTGAAGCGGCCCGCCATCCGGTCCTCGAAGACAAGCTTCGCCGTGAAAATCGCGCCATTGTTCCCATGACGCTGGCTCTCAGAACGCCCAACTCCCGGTTGGCGTCGGCATCGTCCGAAACCAGCCCCCCTGTCCCGGAAGAAAACGCCGAAGCTGAACGGGTTCTGGTAATCAGCGGTCCCAACACCGGCGGAAAAACCGTCGCCCTCAAAACCACCGGCCTCGCGGCGCTCTCTGCGCAATCGGGAATTCCTGTGGCCGCGCAGCGCGCCGTTCTCCCGCTTTTCGATCGCATTCTGGTTGACATTGGCGACGAACAATCCATCGCCGCCGATCTGTCCACCTTTTCCGCGCACATGGTCAATCTGCGCACAATGCTGGAACTCGCCACTCCACAATCCTTGGTGCTCGTCGATGAAATGGGCACCGGAACCGCCCCGGAAGAAGGCGCAGCTCTCGCCGTCGCGCTCCTTGAAGAATTTCGCGCGAAAAAGTGCATCGTTCTTGCTACCACCCACCACGATCGGCTGAAAACCTATGCCTCCACCACACCAGGAATCGTCAACGCGGCCGTGGAATTTGACGACGTAAACTTGCGGCCCACTTATCGCCTGATGGTCGGAGTTCCCGGCGGTTCCAGCGGCATCGCCATTGCCCGCCGCCTCGGCATTCCGGAAGCCATCATCGAACGCGCGCGGGCCCTTTTAGCTCCGGAAACACTCGAAGCTGCCGACCTCATCGCCTATCTGCACCGCAGCCGCGACGAACTCGATCGCATGCAGCAGCAAATGGCCGTCGAGCGCGCCGCCCTGGAAGCAGAACGCGCCAAACTCCGTACCGAATGGGTCGATCGCCAAAAAAATCGCATCAGGGAACTGGAATCCCAGTTCGCCGAAATGCAAAAGCGTTTTGATGAAAATGTCGCCCGTGTGGTGGAAGCCGTCAAAGAACGCGAACTCCGTTCGACGCTCGAACGGTCCGCTCGCAAAAAAATCCAGGACGTCCGCGGAGAAGCCCGCGAAGCGCTAAACGCCGCGGTCGTGCAAACCATCTCCGAATCGCAGGCAGATCTGGGCGTTCCGTCATCATCAGCGCAAGGAATCAGCGCCGCTCAATTGGTGCCCG
>DATHKK010000086.1:0-4005 GCA_035489355.1 Candidatus Limnocylindria bacterium | reverse complement strand
CGATCGAGACTTCCACGAATCTGTTGAACTGGGTGCAGACCGGCACGATCACGAACACGACTGGCTCCGCGCAGTACGACGACAACAACGCCGGGAGCGCTCCGATGCGGTTTTACCGGCTGCGGCTGCTGCCGTAGGTAGGTCAGGCGTCCCGCCTGACCTACTTTTGCAGTAATGGAAACTTTTACGTCACCTCATTGTTAATTTCTCGAACGCTGGAGCATGGATATGCGTCCATTACGTACTGTCCCATCAATGAAGGTTTCAACGCACTGCCTTGGCTGCTGGTATCTGGCAGCGGTCACGGTTCTCGGGGTTGGCTGTTCGGCGAATTATTATCGCAAATCAGCCGACAAGGACGTTTACAAATCCATTGCCCAGCGCACGCCCGCCGTGCCGAACATGGACACCAATTTCACGATTGAGCAGACGAATGTATTGTCGCTTGAACGGCTGCCCGTCACGACCAACACATTTGATTTTCTCGGGGCCGATGCGGAACGCGAACTGGCCGCGCGCGTCCTTTCGTTGGAGGACGCTTTGATCATCGCGATTCAGCACAATCGCGCGTATCAACTGCGCAAGGAGCAACTCTACCTGACGGCGTTAAACCTCACGTTGGCGCGTTATCGTTTCACACCCATTTTCTCGGGCGGTGCGCGCGCCCGCATCATCGGGCAAACGGAGCAGGCCGTGCGGGTGGATATCGATCCAGTCACGCAACTGCCGAGGGTTGTTTTGAGCGACGACCTGGTCGAGCAACGCCGCGTGGCGGCCGATGGCAATCTGAATGTCAGTTGGCTCATCCGCGACATCGGTTTACTGACCGCTTCCATCAGCGCGGATTTCCTGCGCTACGTGACGGGTGATCCGCGCGCCTTCACTTCGTCGCAAGCGGGTGCAGCGCTTTCGCGACCGTTGCTGCGCAATGCTGGTTTCAAGCTCCAGATCGAACAGCTCACGCAAGCGGAGCGCGACCTTCTTTACGATCTGCGGGCCTTCGTCCAGTTTCGGAAAACCTTCAGCGTGCAGGTGGCGAGCGTGTATTACGCGGTGCTCGGCAATCGAGACTTTGTGCGGAACAACTATCTTAACCTGCTAAGCTCGCGCCTGAATGCTGACCGCACGCGCGAGCTCGCCCGGGAAGGACGCGTTACACAAGCGGACCTGGGCCGGCTCGAACAGCAAGTGCTCACCGCGGAGAGCGCCTGGAACAACGCGGTGCGTGCTTACAAGCAGGCGCTCGACATCTTTAAGTTGCAACAGCTCGGCATCGCGGTTGATACGCGCCTCGTGCTGGATGACGCGGAACTCACCGCCTTGGAAATCCATGACCCTCGCATCCAGGCTGACGACGCGGTGGAAGTCGCTCTCGCGGCACGGCTGGATTACCTGAATTCGAAGGACCGTTATCAGGACTCGCTGCGCAAAGTGGAACTCGCGGCCAACTTTTTGAAGCCGCAGGTCGATCTGGTTTCTTCGGTGGCCATTCGCAGCGAGCCGAATCAACGCACGGGTTTTCCCGTGCCGGACATTGAGCGTTACAACTGGAGCGCGGGATTCAACGTGGACGTTCCGTTCGATCGCCAAGCGGAGAGGAACACCTATCGGACCTCACTCATTGGGAAAGAACAAGCCGTGCGCGCGCTCGAACAACAAGGCGACGAAATTCGCCTGGAAGTCCGGGACGGCGCTCGCACTTTGGATCAGGCCAAGCGAAGTTTCGAAATCAGCCAACTCGGGGTGCAACTCGCCGAGCGTCGCGTGGAAGAACAGAATCTGTTGGCCGAAGTGGGCCGTGCCAAGGCTCAGGACCAGGTGGACGCGCAGAACGACCTGATCACTTCGAAGAATCAACTGACCGTTGCCCTGGTCGCGCACACGATCGCACGGCTGCAATTCTGGGCCAACATGGGTATCCTTTACATCAAAGACAACGGGCAGTGGAGGGAACTGAACGATGAGCAAGCTCCTTGAATTCCTGACGAAGCAACCGCGCTGGCGGATCGTGGTCGTCGTACTGGCGATCGGCGCGGCCGCTTTCTTTTTTTCGCGAAGCAAGAGCGGAACCGGCGCGGCCGCGACTTTCACCGCGCGTCGTGGCCCGCTGCAAATCACGGTGCTTGAGGGCGGCTCGATGCAGGCGGTCGAATCGCAGGAGATCAAGTGCGAAGTCCGCGTTGGCTATCAAGGGACGAAGGTTCTGAAGATCGTGGAAGAGGGCTACCTGGTGACGGACGACGATGTGAAAACCAACAAGGTGCTGGTGGAACTCGATTCGTCGGAATTGCAGAAGAACCTCGTGCAGCAGGAGATTCAGTTTCAATCCGCGGGCGCTTCACTCGCGGACGCGCAGCAAGGTTATGACATCCAGTTGAACCAGAACCTGAGCGACGTGATGGCCGCGGAACAGAAGGCGCGCTTTGCTAGGATGGATTTCGAAAAGTTTCTTGGCGACAAGGCGGCGCAGGATGTCATCCGGGAACTCGGCCTTGATGACGCGCTCACCCGAATTCGTGTTCAGCAGACTGCGACGAACGGCACGAACACCGCAACGGTTCCTACCGCGGAAACTTCCTTGTTGAGCACCAATGAGATTCAGAAAGCACTGGCAGAGAAACAGCCCGTGCTCCTTGCGAGTCTCACGACTCCTCCCATTGTGCCGTCCACGAATGAGCCGCCCAAGGCGATCGATCCGAGTGCTCCGATTGCGCGCAGTGCCTCCTACATCGACTTCTCGAAGTACGCGGATTTGGAAGTGCTGGGCGATGGCGAGGCGAAGCAGAAGATTCGCAAGTTCCATGAAGACTTGCAGGTGGCGCAAAAGGAAATGGGCCAGGCGCAGGCCACGCTTGAAGGCACACGGCGCCTTCATGCCAAGCAGTTTGTGACGCGCACCGATTTGCAGCGTGATGAAATCGCGTTCGAAAACCAACGGCTGAAAGTGCAGACGGCGGAGACGGGGCGGAATCTTTTTCAAAAATATGAGTTCCTGAAGACGTCCGAGGAAACCTTGTCCAAGTATTCCGAGGCTGTGCGCGAATTGGAGCGCGCGCGCAAAGCGGCAGTCGCGAAACTCGCGCAAGCGGACGCAAAACTGAAATCCGCGACGGCGCAATACAACGTCCAGGTTCGGCAGCGAAAGGACATCGAGGAACAAATGGACAAGTGCCTGATTCGCTCCACGAGACCGGGGCTGGTGGTTTACGGGCGAGCGGGCGATGACATGATTTATTACGGCGGCGAAGAGCGGATTCGCGAAGGCGCGTCCGTGCGCCAGGGGCAAACCATCCTTACCATTCCCGACCTGAGCAAGATGTCGTTGCGTGTGAAGATTCACGAGACTTACATCAAGAAAGTGAGGAAGGGGCAATCGGTGCGGCTGACGGCGGACGCGTTCCCGGACAAGGTGCTCGACGGAGAAGTCATCAAAGTCGGCACGCTGCCCGACTCGCAGAACCGCTGGATGAATCCGGACTTGAAAGTTTATCTCACCACCATCTCGGTCAACAGCACCAACGATTGGCTCAAGCCAGGCATGACAGCGAAGGCCGAAATTTTTATCGAGCAACTTACCAACGTGGTTTACGTGCCGATCCAGAGCGTTGTTTTGGAAGAAGGCAAGTATCTGTGCTACGTGGCGCGTCGCGGCTCGCCGGAAAAGCGGGAAGTGGAAGTGGGTTCATTTAACGAAGAGTTCATTGAGGTGAAGAAAGGGATTGCTGAAGGAGACAAAGTTTTGCTGCGTCCGCCCAAGAGCCTCGCGCCGGGAGGGGAAGAAGGCGAAAAGAAAACGAGCGAAGTGGCTCCTTCGGCTGCGACCGCGACACCGTGATGCTTGCCACCGAAACTCTCACGGGTCGCGAATCCATCGTGCGGCTCGAAGACGTGCAGAAGACGTACCAGATGGGGCCGGCGACGGTTCATGCTCTGCGCGGGGTGTCACTGCAAATCGATGCGGGCGATTACGTGAGCATCATGGGACCGTCCGGTTGCGGGAAATCC
>DATHKK010000085.1:0-6781 GCA_035489355.1 Candidatus Limnocylindria bacterium | reverse complement strand
CGCTGTATGACATGATCCATCCAAACGCCGACAACACGTTTACCGTGCGTTCGGTGTTCGTGATCGGTCCTGACAAGAAGGTTAAGCTCACGCTGACTTATCCTGCGGCCACGGGCCGAAATTTTCTCGAGATCCTGCGGGTCATCGATTCGCTCCAACTCACCGCCAAATACAAAGTGGCCACGCCGGCAAACTGGAAGCAAGGCGAGGATTGCATCATCACCACTGCGGTGAAGGACGACGAGATTCCCGCGCAGTTCCCCAAGGGCCATCGCCGGGTGAAGCCGTATCTGCGTTACACGCCGCAGCCGAACCAGTAAGCGCCGCGCGTCCAGTTGATGGTGGGGGCGCGTCGCTCCGCGCGCGCCGGCGAATGGCAAAGATGCGGCGTTCTCCGAGTATCCAGACTTCGTAGCGACGGCGCGCGCGGAGCGACGCGCCCCACCCTTCACGCCGTCGATCCTGAACCCAGCGGTTTGTCCAGCATTCACGCCATTTCCACACCGTTCTGAGGCTAAGGTTTCACCCGTTCTTGCCGATGTTTCAGCCAAGCGACATGTCCATCGATCCCGGGAAATTGAATCACGGAAGAGCCAGATACACCGCCGGCACAGACACGCCGGCCGCGACCGTTCTGCTGGTCGAGGACGAAGTGTCGGTCCGCACACTGCTGGTGCGTTTCCTTTCGATGCATGGTTTCGAAGTTCTCGTGGCGGAGAACGGAGCCGGCGCGCTGCTGCTCTGGGCTGCGCACAAAAATGAAATCGCCCTGTTGCTGACCGACGTGGTGATGCCCGGCGGGCTGAGCGGCCGCGAACTCGCGGATCAGTTCCAAAGCGAGCACCCTGCGCTCAAGGTGCTTTTCACCAGCGGCTACAGCATGGAACTGCTGAATTCCCACGCGGCCATTGGCCACAGCATCCATTTCGTGCAAAAGCCGTATCGCCCGGAACAGCTCCTGGCTGCGATTCGCATCGCCCTGGCCGGCGACACCACTCCTATTTTGGTTTTGGAAAAGTTATGCTGAAACTTCTTCTCGTTGACGATCATGAATTGATTCGGGCCGGCTTGAAGCAACTGCTTCACACCACACTCGGCAACATCATGATCGGGGAAGCCCGGACTGCGGAAGAAGCGCTGTTGCTTCTCGATCGTCAGCCGTGGGATATGACGATCACGGACATCACGCTGCCGGGCCGCAGCGGATTGGATTTGTTGACCGAGTTCAAAACTCTGCGTCCCAGCATGCCGGTGCTCGTGTTGAGCGTGTTGTCCGAAGACGAAGTCGCGGTGCGCGTTCTCAAAGCGGGTGCGGCCGGCTTCGTTCACAAAGAAACTTCCGGCGACGAACTGGTCAAAGCCGTGCGCAAAGTCCTGGCTGGCGGCAAATACGTCAGTCCATCACTGGCGGAAAAACTCGCACTTCAAGTCGCGATGCCGCAGACTGATGAGCCGCACAAGAAGCTTTCCGACCGCGAATACGTCGTCATGACCATGCTCGCATCGGGGACCACGCTCACGCAGATCGGGAAAATTCTTTCGCTGAGCATCAAGACAATCAGCACGTATCGGTCGCGCATCCTGCAGAAGATGCAGTTGGACAACAATGCGGAACTGACGCGCTACGCGTTAAAGCACGGGTTGGTCCAGTAGCGAAGCGGAAGTCTTCAGCGAGAGCGCCACGGCGATCATCTGCTCTTCGCGATTCACTTCGATCTCGCCGCCCAGAAGCCGCACGCGGGCGCACGTTTCCGCGCTGAGCAGGCGATCCTTACCGCTGTCCTCGAACACCAGCGCCACCACTTGCTCCTGGAAGAGCAGGCGCAGGTGGAGACTGCGGCAGCCGGCTTGCACTCGCGATGCCATGATCTCTTCGGCAATGCGGAAAATCTGAGCTGCAACGAAAGCATCCATCTCTGGCTTTTGTCCGTCAGCGGCAAAGGTGCAAGCCATTCCCGTTTGCCTCTGCACTTTCTCCAAATGCCACTCCAAGGCCGCGGCGAGGCCAAATTCCTCGAGCACCCTCGGGCGAAGTGTAACCGTGATCTTGCGCGTGAATGAAATCGTGCTGTTCACCAAATCGCCGAGCACTGCCATCTTTTCGCGGATCGCGTTCAAGGATTTGCTCTGACCCTGATCGAGTTCAGCCTTCCACAACGCCAGTTCCAGACTGACGGCCGTCAGTTTTTGACCGAGATCATCGTGAATGGCGCGGGCCACGTCGTTCTTTTCCCCTTCCGCTTGCGCTAGCAATTTCGCAGCATCGGCCCGAAGTTCGGCGGCATCGATCTCCGAAATCAGCTTGGTCCTTTCGGGCATCACCTCGCGCGAGCAAAGAAGCAAATAGTAGGAACGTCCGCGGTCGGCCGGAATCCATTTGCCGATCGAGTCAAAGCGCGCAGGCGCCGCATCCTCTTTCAGCCACCGCCCGTTCAACCGGAAAGCGGTCCGCTTCGATGCGCGGCCCACGATGGCTTTTTCGAAAGCCGGCGCGTCATCCGGATGAATCAATTCGAAGATGGTCGTGCCGATGAGAGATTCCGCGGCGCGTCCCAGGCGATGAAGGTGGGCGCGGTTGCCGTACAGAAAAAGCCCGTTCACATCCAGCAAAGCCATCAAATCCGGGCAATGCTCGGGAATCAGTTCCACGGGATTCTCTTCAGCAATCGGCAAATCACTCTTCATTCAACGCGCAACGTACCCTGCGTTCATCGGCAATTACGAGCGCACGCTTCAGCCGGATTTCAGGGCGTGGAGGAAAATGTCGCTTGAATGAAGTTTGCTGGAATGAAAAGACAGAACGTAACGGGTTACCTTATCCGGACCCGTGCAGTTCGAACAGAAAGGTCTCACGCAAAGTCCGCCAAGGGCGCAAAGGAAATTGGAACTGCCGACTCCAAAACGATTTACCAAACGGCGAGTCATCGTCTGATTGAAGAACAACGTCCTTTGCCTGGCCTTCGCGTCCTTGGCAATCTTTGCGTGAGGCTCTTCTGTATTGTTCTGGCTTACGTCCCAATCTGCTGCTTCAGCGCATCACAAATGCGCGTGCTCCAATGCTGCAAGGTCGCCGCGTCGCGCCCTTCGATCAGCAAACGCGCCTTAGGCTCGGTGCCGGAATAACGCAACAAGACGCGACCGCCTTCGGGCTTCACCACGGCTTCCGCTTGCGCGACGAGATCCAGCACTCCGTCGAGTTGCTCGAACGGAACCTTCTCGCGCACCCGGAGGTTGGTGACGAGTTGCGGATAGCGCGTCCAGCACTGCTTGAGTTCGGAGAGCCGCGCATTTTCTGATTTCATGATGCGCAGGATCTGGAGCGCGGCGACGAGGCCATCGCCCGTTGAGCTATAATCACGAAAAATCAGATGGCCGCTCTGCTCGCCGCCGAAGTTGTAATCCTCGCGCAGCATTTCATCGATCACGTTCTTGTCCCCGACGGAGGTGCGAACGATCCGCCCGCCCGCTTTGACGATGGCCGGATCGATGCCGGCGTTGCTCATCACGGTGGCGACGAGTGTGTTGTTCAAGAGCGTGCCCTTGGCCAGCATGTCCAACGCGGCAATGACCATGATGTCGTCACCGTCGCTCATGGTGCCGGTTTCATCACACAACAAAACGCGATCGGCGTCGCCGTCGTGGGCAATGCCCAGATCCGCTCCATGCTCGCGGACCTTGGCGCACATCGTTTCTGGGTGCATCGAGCCGCAATCCTTGTTGATGTTCGTGCCGTCCGGTTCGTCGCCGTAAACGATCAGCTCCGCGCCAAGCTCGCGCAGGACACATGGCGTGGCTTTGTAGGCCGCGCCATTGCCGCAATCCACCACTACACGCACGCCTTCCAAAGTCATGCGCCGCGGGAACGACGCCTTGGCAAATTCGATGTAGCGGCCCAGCGCGTCATCAATGCGCACGGCCTTGCCGATGGCGCTGGCGGTGGGACGAATGCTCTCGATCTCGCCGCTGAAAACGAGGTGTTCGATCTGATCCTCAATTTTGTCGTCGAGCTTGTAACCGTCAGCGCGGAAAAACTTGATGCCATTGTCATCGTACGGATTATGCGAGGCCGTGATCACAATCCCCGCATCCGCGCGCAAACTTCGTGTGACGTAAGCCACGCCCGGCGTGGGCAGCGGCCCGATGAACAGCACATCGACGCCCATCGAAAGCACGCCGGCAGAGATGGCGTTCTCCAGCATGTAACCGGAAAGGCGCGTGTCTTTGCCAATGACGATCTTGTGTTTCTCGCGACCGCGCGATTGCGGAGCAACGTTCTTGAAAACGTGCGCGGCGGCCCGGCCCAACTTGAGTGCGGTCTCAGCCGTCACTGGCTCGATGTTCGCCGTGCCGCGAACGCCGTCCGTCCCAAAAATCTTCTGCTTGGTCATAAATTGATGGCGGTTGAGTTCGTGGTCGTATTCAACGCCGGGGCGCGCCGCTGCCGACTCTCCGCGAAGTGAATCGTCATCCACACCAGGATGGCGAGCGCGAGCGCAAACAGTTTGCGACGAAGATTCGTCAGGATCAGATCACGGAAGGCCATGTTCTTTGGAGGGAGATTTGACGAGCGCCGCCGGACTGGGCTTGAAACGCTCGGCCGTAAACCCGCGCAGCCGCTCGATCCAGTTGCGCGGCCGACCGGGCTGGAGCAGAACGCTGCTCACGAAAGCGCGCAGTTCCTCGACGGAAAGCCCGCGCACCAATTCGCCTTTGTAGGCGTAGGAAATCATGCCGCTCTCTTCCGAAACCACCACGACCACGGCGTCCGTTTCCTCACTCAAGCCAATGGCGGCGCGGTGCCGCGTGCCGAGCGTCTTGTTCAAGTCCTGCCGGCGTGTTAGGGGAAAAATGCAGGCCGCGTAAGCGATGCGGTCGCCCTTGATGATCACGCCGCCGTCGTGAATCGCATTGTTCGGGAAAAAAATCGTTTCCAGCATCTCGGGCGTGGCGATGCAATCCACCGGTACGCCCGACTCGGCTGCTTCGTGTAACTGAATGGATTGCTCGACGGCGATGAGCGCCCCGATGCGCACGTCGGCGAGGCGTTCGACCGTCTGCACGATGACCTCGATATTTTCGCGCTGTTCGTGCGCCGTGTAAAAAAGCTGCAAGCTGCCAAGCTGCGCCAGCATCTGACGAATCTCCGGCTGGAAAATGACGATGACGGACACCGCGAAAAAGGGAGAAAAAATTCCGAGCAGCCAGCGCAGCACCTGCAATTCGAGAAAGTTCGCCACCAGGCCCAACGTGAGGAGCAACACCAGCGTCCCGGTAAAAATCGCCGCGCCGCGCGTACCGCGAACAAACGAAGCCGCGTAGTAGATTCCCACCGTGAGGATGAAAATCTCCAGAACCGGCCTCCAGATTTGTTCGAGCACCGACATCATTTTCTTTTTGCGGATTGAATGGCTTCCATCATGCGCAGCGCCTGCTTTGTCGCCGCGACGTCGTGAGTTCGGATGATGTGCGCCCCCAATTCCGCCGCCGCGCATGCGCCCGCCAATGATCCGGGCAGCCGCGCCGCATGATCCTTCGCGCCCGTGATCTCTCCGACAAATGCTTTCCGGGACAACCCGACCAACAACGGGCGCTGATACGTTCTAAAGTGCCCCAGCCCCGCCAACAATTCCAAATTATGCCTGCGAGTTTTTCCGAATCCAATTCCTGGATCCAAAATGATTTGCTCCGGTGAGACGCCGCACTCGCACAAACGGCTCAAACGTTCGTCGTAAAATTTCGCCACGTCCTGAACCACGTCGTCGTAACGCGGATCGCGTTGCATCATCTGCGGCGTGCCCTGCATGTGCATGAGCACGTAGGCAGCGCCGGAGTCACGGGCGATTTGCCACATGGCGCTGTCTTCGCGATTCGCAGCCACGTCATTGATGATGCTCGCCCCCGCGTCGATCGCGGCGCGCGCGACGCACGGTTTCATCGTATCAATCGAGATTGGAACGCCGGCCGTGTTCAACCCTGTGAATTCACGAATCACCGGCAAGATGCGGCGCAGTTCCTCCTCTTCGGACACCGGCGTAGCATTTGGCCGTGTTGATTCGCCGCCAACGTCGATGATGTCCGCACCTTCCTCGACGAGTTGCAACGCATGTTCGATGGCCTTCTGTGCATTAAAAAACTGGCCGCCGTCTGAAAACGAATCTGGAGTGACATTGACGATGCCCATGAGCATCGCCGGACGCGGGAACTGAAACTCGAACTGGCGGGCGCGCAACAGCATGACCTGCGCGAGACTTTCGCGGCAGAGAGGGGAGTGTCAATGCGCGGCATTCGCCGAGGTGCGATGGATGAATCGGAGACGGTTCTTGAATCGGGGAATTCGAAAGTCTGCGACCACAAACAAGAATATCTGCGTCACGTTGCACGAATGCCGCCGCATCGGTTCAAGCCAGCGTGCCAACGTGCCGAAGAAACCACTTGGCCGCATGCGTCATGATGGCGTCCTCGGCTCAGTTTCATCCGGACAACGCATGACAAAAGCGAACTCAGAAACCGCGCGAAAGCTGCATTGGCTGGCGCTCCTGCTATTATTCGTCGTGCCGGCCGCCATATTCAGTCGCACGCTGGCCTGGGATTTCATCAGCATCGATGACGCGCGGAACATTTACGAAAACCCGGACGTTTCGTCCCTGAGTCTCACCAATTTAAAGACCATGTTCACCGACGTAGATCGGGCACGCCGGTATCTGCCCCTGGGCTGGATGTCTTACGCCGTAGACCAACATTTCTTTGGCTTGAGCGCCTTTACCTACCATCTCGGAAATCT
>DATHKK010000084.1:0-3191 GCA_035489355.1 Candidatus Limnocylindria bacterium | reverse complement strand
GAAGCGAAGGCCACGGAAACAACGCCCGTGGCCGGCTCCGAAAATTCAAACGTGTAAACCGAGGGTGAAACATTGATCAGGTTCGTTGCCGCCGCTCCATTAATCAGCAGGTCGCCTGCATCCACGCCGATCACCGCCTCGGAGAAATTCACCTGGATAGCGTTGAGTGACAGCAGGGTCGAGCCGCCTTGCGGGGCCTGGCTGCTCACCACGGGCGAAACATCATCCACCGTGGCGCTCAACGAGACGTCGAGCACCAGATCACTGCTTGTGTTATTGGCGTTGAAGAGCTGGATGCACAAAACGTTCGTGCCCTCGACGAGCGGCCCGGCGGCGTCATTGGCGACAACGAAATTGAAAGGCAGCGATTCCAGGGCGGCAGTGGCGAGCGCATCAAACGTTGGCGCATTCGGGTCCGCGCCAGCCGTGCAACATTGAAAGCGCGACGCGACCTCACGGCCGTTAATCCACACGACCACGCCGTCATCGGCGAAGCCGTTCACAGTGAGCGAAGCAAACGAAAGGTAGTTGGTGACGAGGAAAACCCTGCGCAGATAAACGCACGTCGTCGCGGCCGGGACCGCCGTGACCAAAGTCGCCTCGTAACCATTCGGGTCGTTGGCCGCCGTGGTATAGCCGAGGGGCAGCGCACCGGTGCTCCAGCTTCCATCTTCCACGAAGCTGTTCGTGCGCCACGCGTCGATGGGTGAAGAAGCCTCGCTTGTGCCCAGCCGGTAACGCCAATTGGGCGAGCCTGCAGGATTACCCACGCGATCGGTGGTGCCGGGAGGAATGAATGTGACCTCCGACGCCGATAACAGCAGCGGCAACAAGGTAAACAGCGCGGCGGCGACGAGCGAGTTGGGAACAGTAGTGAGGGCGGATTTTTTTCTCATAGACATGACAATTTTGATGCCGGGCGTGCGTTGGCACAGGCGTGCGAGAAGAGGCATAGCGTCAGGCATCATGGCTTTGGGTGGGGCGAGGTTACTCCCAAGGGCTGTTGGCGAACAAATCTTTTTTGCCAATAAGGAACGAAATTGTTACTTGGTTGTCACCCGAATCCTTGAGCCGTGGAAGGCGGGGCTGATTCGAGGGCGCGGCGCTCACGCGGTTTCACGCCGCCTCACAGTGCCAGCTTGTATCCCACGCCATGCACCGTGAGCAGGTGCTTCGGCGCATCCCCAGAGTCGCCGAGTTTCTTCCGCACCTGGACGATGCACTGATCGAGCGTGCGCGTGGTGCCGAAATAATTGTAGCCCCAGACCTCGGTGAGCAACCGGTCGCGCGAGAACACTTCGCCGGGATGCGCTTGCATCAACTGCAGAATTTTCAGTTCGCGCGCCGTCAGTTCCTCGGTGGTTTTGCCGCGCTTCAATAGGAGCCTCTTCGGGTCCACTTCGTTTGCGCCGATGCGAAAGACGCCGTTCGTGGCCGCTGAATGTTGCGCTGTGCCGTCCGCCCGGCGGAGCAGGGCGTGAATGCGCGCGACCAATTCCCGCACGCCAAACGGCTTGGTCACGTAATCGTCGGCGCCGGAGTCGAGGCCGATCACCTTGTCGAGTTCCTGCCCCTTCGCGGTGAGCATGAGGATCGGCGTGGTGATTTTCTTCGCGCGGATCTGTTTGCAGATGTCGAAGCCGTTGGCCCCGGGCAGCATGACATCCAGCACGAGCAGTGCAGGACGATGTTTGCTCACCGCTTCCAGCGCCTTGTCTCCACGATGACAAACCACCACTTCGAAATCTTCTCCTTTGAGAATGGTTTCGAGTCCCAACGAAATGTTCAGGTCGTCCTCAACAATCAAGATTTTGGGATTCATGCTTTCCTGGTTGTCACCGGCACTGTCAGCAGGAAGCTACTCCCGCCGCCATAGCGAGGTTCATAGCGCAAGTCTCCGCCGTGTGCCCGCGCGATCTGCCGCGCCAAAGTGAGGCCGAGGCCCGAACCTTGAATCCCGCTGCTCAACGAATCATGCGCACGATAGAACTGCTCGAAAATCTTTTCCTCCGCACCGTGTGGCACGCCTGGACCGCGGTCCTGCACGCGAAGTTGGATTGAACCAAACAGCTTGACTGAAGGATCCGTGGACGCCGTTAGCCGGAGCGTAAGGTCCTTTCCCGCTGACGCATACTTTTCGACGTTGGAGATCAGATTCACCAGCACTTGGGCCAGCGCGTCACAATCCCCGTCCACTTCAACACTCTCATCCGGGAGCATGGTCGTAATCATGAAGCCCTTCGCTTCCAACTGCGGTCGAAAGCTCTCGACAGTGTCGAGGATAGTCTGCCGCAAGTCACAGCGCGTGAACTTGTATTCCTTCTCGCCGCGCTCCATGCGCGCGAAGTCGAGCACGTTGTTGATGAGCCGGGTGAGCCGCGCCGTTTCACTGCCGATGATTTGGAGAAAATGCTTTCGCTGCGTTTCGTCCGCTACTTTTCCTTCGCTTAACAATTCCGAGAACATGCGAATGCTCGTGAGCGGCGTCTTCAACTCGTGCGAAACGTTGCTGACGAAGTCCGTCTTCTGGCGCGCGAGGGCGAGCTGGCGCTTCAGATCGGCGACGATGAGCGCGCTACCCAGCGCGATGGCGGCAATCATCACGATGACGATCAAGAGCAACGTCAGTTTTAGGGTTTCTGCGCTTCGGGTCAGTGTTTCCGGATGAATCAGTGACACCGCGATTTTCCAGTGCGGCAACACGTAA
Organism: Candidatus Limnocylindria bacterium; assembly: GCA_035489355.1. Classification (GTDB taxonomy): domain Bacteria; phylum Verrucomicrobiota; class Verrucomicrobiia; order Limisphaerales; family SIBH01; genus JANNGC01. Next base: position 484 of record DATHKK010000084.1, on the reverse strand, counting down.
CCGATTTCACTGGTGACAACCGGTTTGAACGATGCGTCTCCGCCGGCGACGATTTTTCCGCCATCGTTCAAGAGCGCCACGGTGACGTCCGGCGCGACGCTTTCTGGCGCGCGCACCAGCGCTTGCAGATCGGAAGTAATATTTGTGAGGTTCAGTTGCGCCCCGTAGATCAACTCCGGTTCGCGCGTGCTACGATACCAGAGCAGGACCTTGAGCTTGTTTTGAAGAAAGCGCGCCACCGTGCCCTCAAAACCATCGCCGACCAGTTCCTTGAATTCTGCTGGCTCCGGCGCGGCCGGCGTTTGCGCGGCGGGCGTCTCCTTCACCATCGCGAATTTGCCCTTCCCGGGAACGTCGGGAAGTTGCGCGCCTTTCAACTCTGTTTCCCGTGTGCTGTTCGTCATCGACCCGCTCGGATGAGGTTCCTTCAAGTCGAGCTTGGAAAGATTGATGGCGCCCTTGGGACTGTTCCAATAGACCTGCA
>DATHKK010000083.1:0-8025 GCA_035489355.1 Candidatus Limnocylindria bacterium | reverse complement strand
CTACAAGTACCCGCAGCGGGCGTTTCCGTATGCGCAACTCATCGAGGAGAACGAGCGGCGCAAAACAAATTCTGCCATGCCGGAATTTGAACTGCTCGACACGGGCATCTTCGATGATGACCGCTACTGGGATGTGTTCGTGGAATACGCGAAGGCGTCGCCGGACGACATTCTGGTGCGCATCACGGTCCATAATCGCGGGTCAGAGGAAGCGACGCTGCACGTGCTGCCGCAATTGTGGTTCCGCAACATCTGGTCGTGGAAGCCCGACGGGAAGGTGCGTTCGCTGCGGGTCGGCGACGACGGATCGGTTATCGCCGAGCATCATCGGCTGGGAGAGTATCGCTTGATCGCCGACGCCGAACACGATTGGCTGTTCACAGAGAACGACACGAATCCGCGTGTGTACGGGCAGTCGGGCAAAGGATTTTTCAAAGACGCATTTCATGAATACCTCGTGAATGGAAACAAGTCCGCAGTGAACCCAGCGCGTCGAGGGACCAAGGCGGCGGCGCATTGCGTGGCGACCGTTGGGGCAAAGAGTTCACGAGAGATTCGGCTGCGTCTGCGCTACGTCCAACCATTCGACTTCGACGGGGTCGCCTCCACTCAAGACACGAGCCCCCGGGTTTCACCCGGGGCTACTCACGTTGATTCCCTCCGGGAATCATTCAGTGACTTCGATTCGATCTTCCGCAAACGCGTCACTGAGACCGACGTTTTCTATGGCGAGTTGCAGAAGGACATCGCGGATTCCGACGCCCGGCTCGTGCAGCGTCAAGCCTTCGCCGGCATGATTTGGAACAAGCAATTCTTCTACTACGACGTGCCGGAGTGGTTGAAGGGCGATCCCGGAAGTCCATCGCCGCCGCCCGAGCGCAAGCATGGCCGCAACGCGGATTGGAAACACCTCAACAACGCCGACATCATCTCGATGCCGGACAAGTGGGAATATCCCTGGTACGCGGCGTGGGACCTCGCGTTCCATTGCATCCCGCTCGCGATGATCGATGCCGAATTCGCCAAGTCGCAGCTCGTGCTGCTCACGCGCGAATGGTACATGCACCCGAACGGACAGTTGCCCGCCTACGAATGGTGTTTCAACGACGTCAATCCGCCGGTTCACGCGTGGGCGGCGTGGCGCGTATTTCAAATCGATCGGAAGCAGCGGTGCGCGAACAACCCCAGCGACCCCGGCGATCTCGCGTTTCTCGAGCGCGTGTTCCATAAGCTGATGCTGAACTTCACCTGGTGGGTGAATCGCAAGGACGCGCAGGATCGAAACATTTTCCAGGGCGGATTCCTCGGACTCGACAACATCGGAGTGTTCGATCGCAGTTCGCCGCTGCCCAACGGCGGCTACATCAACCAAGCTGATGGCACGAGCTGGATGGCGATGTATTCGCTAAACCTCATGCGCATCGCGCTCGAACTGGCGTTGCACAACAAGGTTTACGAGGACATTGCAACCAAGTTCTTCGAGCACTTTCTCAGCATCGCCGCGGCGATCAATGCCGAGGATGACGGCATGGGACTTTGGGACGATGAGGATGAATTTTACTACGACGAACTCCGCACGCCGGGCGGGCGCGAGGTCGCGCTGAAAGTTCGTTCGATGGTGGGCCTGATTCCGCTCTTCGCCGTGGAAGTGATCGAACCCGAGTTGCTCGCGCGGCTTCCCGAATTCCATGCGCGCATGAAATGGTTCCTCCAATATCGTCCCGATCTGGCGAAGCTCGTGTCGCGCTGGGAAGAGACAGGCGTTGGCGAACGCACGCTGCTCTCCCTCCTGCGCGGCCATCGCATGAAATGCCTGCTGCGCCGCATGCTCGACGAGACGGAGTTCCTGGGTGATTACGGCGTGCGCGCGCTTTCCAAAGTCCACGAGCGCGATCCGTATCGCTTCACCTGCGGCGGGTGCGAACTCGAGGTGCATTACTGGCCGGCGGAATCGCTGAACGGCCTCTTCGGCGGCAACTCGAACTGGCGCGGGCCGATTTGGATGCCGGTCAATTTTCTGATCATCGAATCACTTCAGCGCTTTCATCATTACTACGGCGATGATTTCAGAATCGAGTGCCCGACTGGCTCGGGAAAATTCGTTTCGATCCATGATGCCGCGGATGAAATCTCGCGCCGCCTCTCCCGCCTCTTCTTGAAAGACGAAACCGGCGGCCGCCCCGTGCTCAAGTACCACTCGAAGCTCGCGACCGATCCGCACTTCCGCGACTACGTTCTCTTTCACGAATATTTCCATGGCGATACGGGACGGGGTGTCGGCGCCTCGCATCAAACGGGTTGGACTGGGCTGATTGCGAAGCTGCTCCAGCCGCGCGCCAAGACCGAGTGTACGGAAGAGCGCAGCATCCGCAGGCCGGAAAAGGCGCCTGTTGCCGAGGTGAATCCCGCCGTCAAGCAGAGCGTGACGGCGAGGAAACAGAAGGCGAAGCGATAGAACCAAATTGGGGATCAAGATTGATGCCTTTCGGGAATTCGAGCGAAGTTTGTCCCGGAGGGACATCCGATAATAGCTGGGTTGAGATGAGAACGGACACAAGTCCCGGAGGGACGCAAAAGTCCAACTCCAAAACCCAATTTTCTTTCATTCCTCCGGGGCAAGGAACATCGAATTCCCGAAAGGCTAGGACGAAGATCCAAAGATCCAGAAAAGCTCCAAAACACCAACACTAACGTCGTGGCCGTCGTTCGAAGTTTGAAGTTTGAAGTTTGGATCTTGGTGTTTTTTGGATCTTGGATCTTGGATTTTGGTTCTTCGGCAGCGGCTTCCATGGCAAATCAGTTCGCCGCGATGTCGCGACACGACCGTCGTTCCTCCCCGCTTGGCTCCCGTTCTGCTAAGTGACGAACTGTCGAAGCCGGAAAGCCGCGACCGTGCCAACGACGCGCAACGAATTGCGGCAAATTCGACGCGGTGTGCATCGCGGCACGCAAACGAATTCATAGATGACGCAACCACTCGATACACGGCAGCTCCGCGCATTTGTCACGCTCGCCCGGCGCGGCAGCTTCACTCAGGCAGCTCGCGAACTGCACCTTTCGCAGTCCGCTGTCAGCCATTCGATGAAGGCGCTCGAAACTGATCTCGGTTGTCGTCTTTTTGACAGAATGAGCAAAAAGGTTTTGCTCACTCAGGCCGGCGAACACTTGCTCCAGCACGCGGACAAAATTCTTTTGGAGATGGCCGCCGCGCGCGAAGCGATTCAACAGCTCAGCAAGTGGGGCTACGGAAGATTGCGCATCGGCGCGAGCACGACCGCTTGCCAATACATCCTGCCGGAAGTGCTCAGCGAGTTTAAGAAGAGTTATCCGCAAGCCATGATCAGCGTTGAGCCGGGCGACACCCGCGAGGCCATCGAACTGTTGCGCACGAACCAGGTAGATTTGGCGCTGGCGCTCGAACCCAAGCGCGACGACGACTTTGAATTCATCCCTCTGTTCACCGACGAGATGGTGTTCGTGATGGCGCCATCGCATCCGTGGGCGCAAGCGGGCCGCGTGGTGCGCGAGGAAATTCCGCGGCAGCAATACGTGCTCTACAACAAGAACAGTTTCACCTTCGAGATGGTCGAGGAATATTTCCGCACCGAGGACATGGTGCTGAACATGGTGATGGAATTCGGGAGCATGGAAGCGATCAAGGAACTGGTGAAGCTTGGCCTGGGCGTCAGCATCCTGGCTCCGTGGATCGCGCGCAAAGAAATTGAGTCAGGCGAACTGGTGACGCTCTCGCTCGGCAAACGAAAGTTGAAACGCAACTGGGGTTTGCTGCACTGGCGCGAACGCCGACTCACGCTGGCGGAGGAAACCTTCGCCGGCTTGTGTCGGACGAACACCGCCAGGCTTGGGACTCCCTGATGTCGTCGCGGCGCGAGCCGGCCTGAATTTTACGGCCTTTGGTTTACGCCTGTTCCAGCAGGAGGGTTGCGAAGCCCGGGTTGAGGGCCAGGTTGCAACGGCGGAACGGGCTGCAGTGGTTGAACGGGTTGAACGCCAGGCGGATTAAGAACACCTGGTCTCACGCCTATGCCTACGCCGTCGCTTCCGGTTCCGAGTCCGCCAACGCCAGGACTGATTCCAGTTCCGGCCCCGCCCAGGCCCGTTCCCAAACCAGGCATCGCATTCGTCGCCGCGCCGAAGCCGCCGCTACCGCTGCCCAGGCCTCCCACACCATTCACACCTGTGCCAATGCCGGCGCTTCCAGTGCCCAGCCCGCCAATCGTGCCGGGTTGGCCACCAATCACTGGGGCCAACGCACTGCCGTTGTTTAATCCAAATGCAGGACCTCCGATGATCGTCGGCGGGTTGCCGGTGAGAATTCCAGTTCTCGAAGGAGTGGTGCCGGGTCCGCCGCCGATGATGACTCGCTTCTGCGCGAGCGCCAGACTTCCCAGGCCAAGCCACAGGGATAGCGAGCAAAGTCCGATCAATTGTCTTTTCATAATCCGTCTCCGTTTCATTTGTGCTTCCACCTGATACGTTACGCCCGAATTGTTTTCGCGCCACGGGGCCAGACGAGGAATTGAGCGTAGGAGAGTGTCCGGTAGGGGTATCGAAGTCCGCTGTGGCGGCGGGAATGCATCAGCCCTGATCGCCGCCACGGCGCGCGTGCCGCTATTTCACTCCGTCAGTGATTACTTCGCCCGCCACGCGCTTCACGGTCAGGCGCGACACCTTTGGCCCGTCCATCTGTTCCACGCGCAACTCGTAAGCTCCGACGCGGATCACATCGCCCATTTTCGGAAAACCGCCGAGCCGGTGCGTCACCCAGCCGCTCGCGGTCGTCACGCCTTCCTCGCTCAGCGGTTCGCCGACCACGTCGGCGAGATCGTGCAGCGGCAACGAGCCATCGACCGACCACGTGTTCTCGTCCTTCTTCACGAGCAACGGCGTTTCCTGATCGAACTCGTCCTGAATCTGGCCGACCAGTTCCTCGAGAATGTTTTCCATCGAGAGCAGGCCGACGGTGCCGCCGTATTCATCGACCACGAAGGCAAGCTGAACTTTGCGTTCGAGAAAAATCTGGAGAAGCCGTTCGAGGCGGGCCGTTTCTGGCACGTAAACGATCTTCTTCGCCATCGGCAACAGGTCGCGCCCGGCACCGGCCTTGTTGCGCGCCGCGAAAAGATCTTTCACGTGAACAAAGCCCAGCGCGCGATCGAGATTGCCCTTCTCCAAAATGGGAAACCGGGAGAAGCGCGTGTGCTCGGCGATCTCGAGGCATTGTTGAATTGGCGCGTCGGTATTCAACCCCACGATCTGCTGGCGCGGGCGCATCACTTCGCGCGCGATGCGAAGCCGCAGGTCAAACGCGTTCAAGACAATGTCACGCCCCAGCGCGGAGCCGCCGGAATGCTTTTGCGACGTGCCGAGCAGCAGCCGCAATTCTTCCTCCGAGTGAACCAGTTCCGCTTCGCTGGCCGGCTCGATGCCAACCTGCCGCAAGAGAAGAAGTGACGTTTTGTTCAGCATCCAAATCAACGGATAGGATATGCGATGAAACCAAACCATCGGATAGGCGACCCACAGGGAAGTGAGCAACGGCTTTTGAATCGCGAGGGATTTCGGGGCCAATTCGCCGAGGACAATGTGCAGAAACGTGATGAGCGTAAAGCCAACGCCAATCGAGATAGAATGTTTGACCTGTGCCGACTGGACGCCGAGCCAGTTCATCAGCGGTTCCAGCAGTGACGCGAAAACCGGTTCGCCAATCCAGCCCAGGCCAAGGCTGGCCAGCGTGATCCCGAGTTGCGTGGCGCTGAGCGAGGCGTCGAGATTGCGGACGATCTTCTGCGCCATGCGCGCGCGCTTGTTGCCGCGAACGACCAGAGGATCGAGTTGTGTTTCCCGAATCTTGACCAGCGCAAATTCCGCCGCCACGAAAAAGCCGTTCAGGAAAACGAGAAACGCCACTGCCAGCAGCTTCAGCGCAATGATCAGGGCGGCGTCGAAGTCCATTAGAGCCTCACCTCTCCGAAGATGGCCTTGAGCAGATCCTGCAAACTCACGACGCCGAGTTCGCGGCCATCGCGACCGAGCACGATCGCGAGCCGCTGACCGGCGCGTTGCAGATGGCGCATCGCCTCTTCCAATCGCATGTCCGCATCGACGAACGTCGCGGGCTTCACGTAGTCACCCACTTTTTTCTTCGGATCGAGGTCAGCGCGATAGAGCAGCGACTTAAGATTGAACAATCCAACGATGCGCTTGCCATCAGCACGCCAAACCGGCAGCCGGCTCAAGCCGCGCTCGCGGCACAAGATCATCGCTTCTGCCACCAGCGTTTCCGTGCTGACGGTCGCGGAGCGGGCCATCGGCACCAGGACGTGCGAGACGGTGAGATGCTGGAGGTCGAGCACGCGATTGATCATGCCACGTTCTTCGGAGGAAAGATCCTGCGAAGAATCCTGCATCAACACCCGAAGTTCCTCGCGCGTGCCGAAGAGCCGGCCTACGAAAGCCTTGCCACCGGACCAGCGCAGCATGCCCGCGGAGAGCCAGCGCAGCACCGCCACCACCGGACGGAGAAAAAAGTGCAGGAGCTGAAAAGGCCGCGAGAACCAGAGGCACAAACGGTTCGGATACAGGCGGAACAGCATCTTGGGCAGCAATTCGCACAGCGCATAAAACAAAATGGTGCCGGTGAAATATCCCAAGGCGAAAAGCACCGGATGTTCGCGCATCCAATATTGCGACCCGACGACTACGAGGCTGGCCACGCCAAAATTGGCCAGCGTGTTTCCGGCGAGAATCGTCCAGAGAAATTCCTCCGGTTCGTCGAGGTAACGGTTGAGACGTTTCGCATTCGCGCTGCCGGCCCGTACGAGGCGCCGGATGCGCACGCGGCTGAGCGCGAACACACCCGCTTCCATGCCCGACAGGAACATCGAGAACGTCAGGCCTACCGCAATGAAGATGAACAGCGCCGAGTTCATTTCGTAGCGCAGACGTCTCGCCTGCGGGTTCGCCCAGCGTCTCGCTGGGTGTCGCTACTGGCGGCGAGACGCCGCCCTAACCCGCAGCCGAAGACGGCTGTGCTACACCGCACGGGTTCATGGTCGCAATGCGTCATCACACGGCACCCCGTTTCGCGATTCGTTCCACTATTACTTCGCGCACAGCGCGATCATCCACGCGCGTCGCGGCGATTTTCAATCCGCGAAAAACGGCGGCGTCACCCGCGTTGGGCACCACGTCGAGCAACATCGTGAGCAGCCCGCCCATCGTTTCGACTTCCGGCACGTCGCCGATGTCCGGGCATTCGCGGCGAAAATCACGCACCGTCACGGCGCCGCTGACGCGCCATTTGCCGGCCGCGATTCGTTCCATGACCAATTGCTCTCCTTCGCCCTCGTCGCGAATTTCGCCGACGAGTTCTTCGAGAATATCCTCCATCGTCACCACGCCGGCGGTGCCGCCGAATTCATCCACGACGAGCGCAATGCCGCGGCGCTGACGTTGAAGCGCGATGAACAGTTTGAGCAAGTTCATGCTCTCGGGAACGAACGATGGGAACTCGATCGCCTCGGCGAGATCCACGTTGGGATTCAGCAGCAAGGCTTTGGTATCGAGCACGCCAACAATGGTGTCCGGCGTCTCGTCGTACATGGGCAAACGCCGATGACGCAGTTCGCGGGCCGCGGCAATCATCTGTTCCACACTGAGATCGTCCCGGATGGAAGCCATCTGCGAACGCGGCGTCATCACGTCGGCGACAGTCTTTTTATCGAGGCCGATAATCTCGACGATGATTTCCTTTTCGCGCAACGCGAGCGTGCCTTGTTGCGCAGCGAGTTCGAGCAACTCCCGGTAATCCTCTTCATTGGCGGCGGTCTGCGGCTTGATGGTGCGGGCCACGACGTTATGTAGAAAAAAATGATTAAAGGCCTGGGCGAGCCGTTGCGCTGGACGCGCGATGCTGTGGAGCCACGACATGGGCCGCGCGATGCGCAACGACCAAAGATCGGGCGCGCGGACGGCTAGAGTTTTCGGCAAAACTTCGCAACC
>DATHKK010000082.1:0-4284 GCA_035489355.1 Candidatus Limnocylindria bacterium | reverse complement strand
TGACATCGTGGCGACGCGCGCTTATTGGAACGGCAACACGCCGTGGGTGAAGAAACGCGCAGATCTCGAAAACCAATACGGTCGTAAGCTCACGGAAATGGAATACCAGCTTCGCAACTGGTATTACTTCGTCTGGCTCTGCGGCGATCACATCGTCGAGCAACACATCCACAACCTCGACATGGTGAACTGGTTGAAGAACGGCCATCCCGTCAGCGCGCGCGGCAATGGCGGTTGCGAAACCCGCAAAGGTCCCGACTACGGCGAGATTTTCGATCATCACGTGGTGGAATTCACTTACGAGGACGGCTCTGTTTGCTTCAGCCAATGCCGGCACCAGCTCGGCTGCTGGAATCAAGTCGGCCAATTGGCTATCGGCAGCAAGGGCAAGAGCGACTTCGAGCGGAACGTCATCACGGGTGAAAACAAGTGGCGTCATGCCGGCGGCTCGAAGAATCCTTATCAGGTGGAGCACGATGATTTCTTCGCCGCGATCCGCAACGATACGCCGTACAACGAAGCCGAGTACGGAGCGCACAGCACGCTCACGGCAATCCTCGGACGCATGTCCACTTACACGGGCAAGGAAGTCACTTGGGAGCAGGCGCTCAATTCGACGCTCGACAGCATGCCGAAGAATCTCGCGTGGGATGCCGAACCGTTGGTGAAGCCCGGCCCTGATGGGATGTATCAATTGCCCATCCCCGGCAAGACGCAGATCAAAGACGTTTAATCTGGCGGTCTGACATTTGAGACCCGCGCCTTGGAAATGAGGCGCGGGTTTTTCTTTCGGCTATTCGATGAGCGCTTACTTTTCTCGTCGCAGGAGATAATCAGCAAGGGCTTCCAGCGCCTTGGCTTTGCCTTTGAAGATCCTTAGCGCGGCAAAAGCCTTGTCCGTCAATTGCCGCGCGATGTCGCGTGACGTCTCCAAGCCAACGATGGACGGATACGTCGCCTTCTGCGCCTTCGTATCCTTGCCCGCGGTCTTGCCGAGTTGCTCGGTGGTTTGAGTGATGTCGAGGATGTCGTCGATGATCTGGAACGCGAGGCCGACGTTGTAGCCGAAGTCAGTCAGCGCCTTGAGTTGCGCCTCCGAACAATTGGCGCTCATGCCGCCGAGCCGTGCCGAGCAGCAGAGCAATGCCGAAGTCTTGCGCTCGTGAATGTACTTCAATTCGTTGGCGGAGATTTTTTTCCCTTCACCTTCGAGATCCGCAACCTGGCCCGCGATGAGTTGCAACGAGCCAGAGGCATACGCCAGTTCGAGAACCAGTTTCTGATGTGGATAGCTCCGCCAGCCTTTGGCCTTCGCCGTAATCTCGAATGCCTGGGTCAGTAACGCATCACCCGCGAGCACCGCGATTCCTTCGCCAAAAACTTTGTGATTGGTCGGTTTGCCCCGTCGAAAGTCATCGTTGTCCATCGCCGGCAGATCGTCGTGAATCAGCGAGTAGGTGTGAATGCACTCGACGGCGCAGGCCAGCGGCAGGGCGTCTTCAAACTTGCCACCGCAGGCTTCGGCCGCCGCCAAACAAAGCGCCGGACGCATGCGCTTGCCGCCAGCGAAGAGCGAGTAACGCATCGCGCGATGAATCGTCGCCGGCTTCGCGCTTTCCTTCGGGAGGAATTTATCCAGCGCGCGATTGACCACGATCGTGCGTGCGTCGAGGTATCGCTGCAAATCAAAGGGCGCGGTGCGCCGTGCTCCAGCGCGCGTGGCGGTGACAGACATGCGGTGCGTTGTAGGGAAAGCGCGAGTCGCGATCAAGCAAACGGTCTGGCTTGAACTCCAATAGCAGGGCAGAAGATGATCGCGTTGTTCACTCAACGACGTAATTGATGATGCACTACTGGCAAACGTTTCTCCTTATTCTCAAAGTTCCGTTCCAGCATTCGGAACTGATCTGGGGCATCGTTCCGCTCTACTTCGGCTGGCTGCTGAACGAACTCACGCCCTCGAAGGCCTCATCCCGCACGGCCGTGCAGACGGGTTTCACTTTCGTGTGGGCCGCCGCGCAATGGCTTTTCCAATACACACCGAAGCGGCAGCTCAAGTTTGAGGCCATCACTCTGGACGCTCTCCTGGCTGTGAACATGTTCGTGACGCTGTTGGTCCTGGCGGTGGGACTGCTTGCGCTGGTCAGCGGCGTGCGAAAAAAATTTCCGCGCTACTGCAAATTTCTCGGCCACACACGTTTTGCCGCCTACTTTTTGACCGCCATGTTCCCCATGCAATCACGCGCGCTCAAGTGGACCTGGGATGAACTGATCGCGATCCTTGTCTTCGCAGTCCCCGTTTGGCTGCTCGTGCATGTGGGGTTGATGCCGGTGCGGAAATGAACTTCGAGTCAGACGCTCTTAATTAGAGGCGCTGGTAGGGCACGTCTGTCCCAGCGCGCCGGGCCACGCTACGGAGCGAGCGCACATGAACTTCTCACGCCTCGCCCCGGCGCGCTGGGACAGACGCGCCCTACCTTTCGTTTCTTGCGTGCTCACGTTTTATTCTCCGCCGTGAGCGCCAGGAAAGCTTTCTCCAACGCGCCTTCGGCATTGCTCTGCTGACGCAATTCCGCCGCGGTGCCGATGGCGATGACGCGCCCTTGATGAATGATGCCCACTCGGTCCGCCAGTTCTTCCGCGACGCTGAGTTGATGCGTGGAGAGGAAGACCGTCATGCCGGCCAACGATCGTTCCTTCAAAACATCCTTCACCACGCGGGCGTGCTGCGGGTCGAGACCAACCATCGGCTCGTCGATCACGAACACTTCGGGATCGTGGAGCAGCGCGGAGGCAATGGCCACACGTTGCCGCGTGCCGTGTGAAAGTCCCTCGATGGTTTTGTTCGAGTACTCACCGAGATTGAATCGCTCGACCAATTCCCGGCCTTGTTTCTGAATTCTCTCCATGTCCATGTGGAACATCTGGCCGATGAAGCGAAAGAATTCCCACGGCGTGAGCTTGTCGTAGAGGAACGGAAAATCCGGCACGTAAGCCATGCGACGTTTCACTTCGAGCGGCTCGGCCTGCACGTCGAAGCCCGCCACGCGCGACATGCCGGAAGTCGGTTTGATCAACCCAGTCAGGATCTTAATCGTGGTGGTCTTTCCTGCGGCGTTCGGCCCGAGGACGACGAAGAATTCCCCACGATTGACCGTCAGGCTCAAGTCGTTGACGGCCACGACATCGCCAAAACATTTCACGAGATGGATCAGTTCAATCATGGTGCGGCCGTGCGCAGTCCGGCCAGCGCTTCGTTTACCAATACGAGTTCGCCGGGCAACTCCGCGCGCAAAAGTTCGCCCACCGGGCTGATGAAAAAGGTGATGCGATAGCGGTCGAACACTTTCGTTTGGAGACGATAGGCGCGCACGCGGTTCTCGCCGACGACGAGTGAGTCGTTGCGCGCTTCCCAGCGCAGGCCGAGCGAGTTGGCGGAAAGTTTGTTCGTCGAGAGCGGAATGCCGAAGCCGGCGGCAAGCGCGGGAAACATTGGGCCGCCCAATTCCCGCAGTAGCCTTTGCGGATTCTGAAACTCGGCGAAGCGAAAGGTGCGATTGATCTGATCGCCGCCGGCATCCACGCGCAGCCGCACCGTCTGCGCGCTGACATCGGCCGACAGTTCATAAATGTCCGGCCGCATCGACACATTCAGATCGAAGGTTTGCCAAACGTTGTTCGTGTCGAGTTTCAAATGGAACGAGAAGCGAACGCGCGTCGGAAAACCGGGCGGCGTCATGTTGCCATCGAGATCAAGCGTATAGTAGGCGAGTTGCTGCACCATGCCTTCAAGCGGATTCTCTTCGTCATCCAGCAACTGTGCGCCCGTCGCGCGTTCCTGGCCCACTTCGGGACGCCAATGGCAGAGGCCAATCACGTTGGTGCCGTGGCGAACTTCGAGGTGTGAAGTGTCAGGCGCCGTCAGAATCTTTTGCCAGACGACGCCCGGCGGAATCGTGCTGCCGGGCAAGCGGTGCTCGCCGAATTCCGACCGCCACAAGAGCACGCTCATGGAGAGCCAGAACACGGTGACCGCTGCCAGCCAGATGCGCGCGCGCATGAAATCACGGGGGCGGAATCACCAGCGTCTGGCCGGGGCGCAAACGTCTGGCGTCCATGGTGGGATTGGCTGATTGCAGTGCCGAAAGTTTCACGTTGTAGCGGCGCGCGATGCCGGCGGGCGTGTCCCCGGACACGATGATGTGCATGCGATGGGAAGTGGGTTGCAGACTGGCGCGCTGCACTGGATTGCTGCGTAAGGCGGGAGATTGGGTGATGTTCGCT
>DATHKK010000081.1:0-2099 GCA_035489355.1 Candidatus Limnocylindria bacterium | reverse complement strand
CGCGCCGTCGTCGCGCACGAGTTGCAGCAGGAGATTTGTGTAAGCGGCGGGGCCGGTGACGGTGAACGATTTGCGAAAATAAGTCGTAATGTATTTCGCGGAAGAGTTTGGCCCGAAGCTGACCACAGTGGCTTCACCGCCATCACCGTAACCGAGTTCGGCCGCGCCACTGGCCCACGCAGCATCATTGAAGAAAGGCGCCCGCCATGCAGTCCCCTGGTCGCTTCCGTTGGCCAAATATTTCCACACCGAGTTGCTGGCGATGAGTGTTGCGCCCACCGGCCCTACCCCGGTCGTTGCCTGTGCCACGTTCGAGTAAGGCGAGTCGCCCGCCGCATTGAAGGCGCGCACGCGATAGAAGTAAGTCGTCGATGGACTCAAACCGACGTCCGCTCCGTTGGCCACGTTGGCGCCGATGATTGCAACCTGTACAAAGTCGGTCCCGTTGGTCGATCGCTCCACTTTGAATCCATCTTCATCCACTGAATTGTCCGTCCACGACAGATTGATCTGACTGCTCGAAATCGTGAGCGCGCTCAAAGCCGTTGGCGCGGCGGGCGGATTTGAGGCAGGCGCCGTCTTAATCATCGTGAAATAGTCACCGGTGGTGCCGTCTGATTTCAGGAACACGAGATCGAGACGGTTGCTGTTGATATCGATGACGAGCGAACCGAGCTGGTTCAACGAAATGAACATCGCCGGATGGTTCAACGCGCCGCCCGACACCTGGCCGGAAGAACCTGCGACGACATACACCGATCCTTGATGGCTCGTGAGCGCGGCGGGCTTCACGTAAGCGCCAGTGCCATTGACGCGTCCGTTGCCTCCGTCCTTCTTGTGCGCCTGAGTAAACGTGCTCGATCCGCCGTAATGGCCATCGATCAGGAAGGAGCGTTCATAGGCATGGCTGTGGCCGGACAGGACGAGATCGACATCGTAGGCTTCGAGCAACGGCAGGAAATTTTGCCGCATCTCGATGAGTTCGACTTCGGCATCTGAGTTGTGACTGCCCTTCGAGTATGGCGGATGATGCCAGAAAGCGATGGCCCATTGTTGCGTGGTCGATTGCAGGTCGGCTTGCAGCCAGTTGTACATCGCGCCACTGCTGCTGCGGGATAAACTAAACGAGTCGAGGCAGATGAAATGGATGTTCCCGTAGTCGAACGAATAATACTTCTCCGTCCCCGATGGAACGCCGCTCGCCTCACCGTTTTGCGGCAGGTTGAAGATGTTGAAGTAAGCGCTGGATGAATCGTGATTGCCAATCGTCGGCCACAGAACGGTGTTCTGCAGCGTTGTGGGATACATGTTGAAGACGCCGGCCTGGTATTCGGAATCGGTGCCCGAGTTGTAGGCGTTGTCGCCGAGCATCAACAACAGATCGGCGGGGCGCGGACTCGAATAAGTGAGATACGCATTGCGCACCGCCGCCGCGCTCGCGTTCGCCGTGCCGGAATCGCCCAGGACCCAGAGCCGCGTGGACTTCTCAACTCCCACCGGCGGCGACGTGACAAAATAATCATTGGCATCGCCGGAAAACCAGCCGCTCGAACTGCCAATCTCGTAGTAATATTTTGTGTCCGCCTGAAGCCCGGAAACGATCAGCGCGTGATCCGTGACCGTGGATGCTGCGCTCAGAGTCGTCGTGAACACGCCGGGAGCGGTGCCAAACCTCACGTAGCTGTCCATCGCCACATCCGTGCGCCAGCACACGATGACACTGTTCGTCGTGCCGAGCTGGAGGTAAGGGCCACGCGTGACTGTTGCCGCCGTGCTGCTGACTACGCCAGCGATCGTGACGAACGCGAAACAAAAACTGAGCAATGTGGTTCTCGCGACGGAAGGTATTGTGAGCTTCATAGCTGTGCGTGGCTGCGTTGCGTTGGTTGCGTGCTGAGAATACCCAGCCCGCGGTGTCGTGCGAGGGAAAATTCCCGGTGAAAATGTCAGCGCGCGCCTGTTGAAAGCGTCACCAAACTCGCGGGACGATCGGGCGGGGCGTTCCGCGCGCGCCGCAATAGGCCGCCAACGATCCAATCACTTCCCGCAGCACTGCTTGAACTTCTTGCCGCTGCCGCAGGGACATGGATCGTTGCGCC
>DATHKK010000080.1:0-2296 GCA_035489355.1 Candidatus Limnocylindria bacterium | reverse complement strand
GAACCGCAAGCGCTCGGCTGCCCCGCTTTTGCCTGGATCGCGCGCGACGAACTTACGAACTACACCTTCCCCGCCGCCGATGCGCGCCTGCTCGAACGGCTGCGTCAATCTGGTGGACTGTGGTGAGTGACGGCGCTGCGGGACGACCTTTTGCCAGCCTGAATCCTTTCCTTTCGTGAAGAAGGCGAGTGGCTCGGCAGTCTATTGACTGCTCATGTGGACTCGAAGAATTTCCAGCGGAGCGACAGAGCATCCCACACCGAAGGATGTTTTTCGCACGCTGCTCTCTCGCATGGCCGAACGCGGTGTTGAATCCTCGTGGGCACATTTCGAAGTCCTCGCCGATGATGGTTGGTTTAAGAATTTGCTGTATGGCAAACAGCCTTGGGCCGAGGTGGCATTCGCGAATCAGCAGTCACTGCAACTCAATCCCGGAATCGCCAAGGCCAAGCGTGCTGAAATGCCGCCCATACCTGAAAAGTGGCAACAGAAAAACAACCAACTTTGGATTCTGCCAATTGCTGACACTGAGAAGTTGATTGACTGGATCGACAAGTGTTTCGCTGGCGTGTCCGGCAATCCTCTCTATAAAGTCTCGGGATGGATTGAAGGGTTTTGAAATTGGCTAACGCATGGCCATATCTCCTTGGCACAAAACTTATTCCTTCAACGTCCTCAGACGTCTCTGCACACTCCGCCGCCATGAAGTTGCAAACCCGATACGGTTCCATTCCGGCCAGGTTGTTTGTCGAGAATCGCGCGCGGCTGAAAAATCTTTTGCGGCCGAACTCGCTCGCGGTCGTGAATGCCAATGACGTGTTGCCCACGAACGCGGACGGTTCGTTGCGGCTTATCACCAACTCGGATTTATTTTATCTCACCGGCATCGAGCAGGAGGAAACCGTTCTGTTGCTTTATCCCAACGCGCACGATGAAAAGCAGCGTGAGATTCTTTTCATCCGCGACCTCCACGCCGAATTGGAAACGTGGGAAGGGCACAAGCTGGCGAAAGAGGAAGCGCGCGCCCTCGGCGGCGTGGAGCGCGTGCATTGGCTCAGCGAATTCCCGCGCCTGTTCCATCGCCTGATGTGCGAGTGCGAACACGTTTACCTCGACAGCAACGAACACAAACGCGCCATCGTGGAAGTCGAGACTCGGGAATCGCGCTTCGTGGCTGATACGGTCCGGCGGTATCCCTTGCACGATTACCAGCGGCTCGCGCGGTTGATGCACCCGTTGCGCATCGTGAAGTCGGAGACGGAAATCGAATTGATCCGCAAAGCTTGTGACCTGACGGGGAAGGGCTTTCGCCGCTTGCTGCGCTTCGTGAGACCGGGCGTGAACGAGATG
Source organism: Candidatus Limnocylindria bacterium (assembly GCA_035489355.1). Classification (GTDB taxonomy): domain Bacteria; phylum Verrucomicrobiota; class Verrucomicrobiia; order Limisphaerales; family SIBH01; genus JANNGC01. Next base: position 946 of record DATHKK010000080.1, on the reverse strand, counting down.
GAAGTCGAAGCGGAACTGGCGCACGAATTCATCCGCGGCGGCGGCGGTTTCGCCTACACACCCATCATTGCGAGCGGTGCGAACGCGTGTGCGCTGCACTACATCGCGAACTGCGACGAGTGCCGCAAAGGCAATCTGCTGTTGCTCGATGTGGCGGCGAATTACGCGAATTACAATTCCGACATGACGCGCACGATTCCCGTGAGCGGGAAGTTCACGCCGCGGCAAAAGCAGGTTTACAACGCCGTGCTCCGCGTCTTCCGTCAATCGTGCGACAACTTGAAGCCCGGCAAGCTCTGGAAGGACTGGCAGAAGGAAGCGGAGCAATTGATTGAAAAGGAATTGGTCGATCTCAAATTGCTCACGACGCGCGCGCTCAATAAGCAGGACCCGGATTCTCCCGCGTTCAAAAAATTCTTCATGCACGGCGTCGGCCATCCCATCGGGCTGGATGTCCACGACGTGGGCTTCACCACGGAACCGATGCAGGCGGGCTGGGTAATGACCATCGAGCCGGCGATTTATATCCGTGAGGAAGGCTTCGCTGTGCGGCTGGAAAACACAATCGTGATTGGCGAAAGCGGCAACACGGATTTGATGGCGGAGATTCCGATTGAGGCGGGCGAAATCGAAACCGCGATGAAGCGCTGACCGGGGTGTGGTAGGACGCGTCGCTCCGCGCGCGCCGGCAATGCTACTCTTAACTCACGCCTCTTGATCCTGTGACCCGGCGTGCTCGGAGCGACGCGCCCTGCCGCCCGCGCTTGACTTTACTTCCTCGTCCTTTCAAACACGCCCCGTGTTCTCCGCCCGCCCGCAATTTTATTTTCACTGGCGCGCCGCGCATCGTCCCGTTGGGACCTTGCGCGAGGAAGACACACCGCCCGAAGCGCTCGTCCAAAACATCTGGCATCATCAGCGCATTCGCCGCGATGACCTGAAGCTG
>DATHKK010000079.1:0-4368 GCA_035489355.1 Candidatus Limnocylindria bacterium | reverse complement strand
CGATTTCGAGCTGCATGATCTGGCGTTCGAGCTGGTCAATTTCGGTCGGCATGGAATCCAGTTCCATGCGGAGACGGGACGCCGCTTCATCGATCAGATCGACCGCCTTGTCTGGCAAGAAGCGATCCGTGATGTAGCGATGCGACAGCGTGGCCGCCGCGACCAGCGCCGAGTCCTGGATGCGCACGCTGTGATGCACTTCGTAGCGTTCCTTCAGTCCCCGCAGAATGGCGACAGTCGCCTCCACGCTCGGCTCCGCGACGGTCACGGGTTGGAAGCGCCGCTCCAGCGCCGGATCTTTTTCGATGTGCTTACGATACTCGTCGAGCGTCGTCGCGCCCACGCAGCGCAACTCGCCGCGCGCCAATTGCGGCTTGAGCATATTGGCGGCGTCCGTCGCGCCTTCCGCCGCTCCGGCGCCGACGATGGTGTGCAACTCATCGATGAAAAGAATGATGCGCCCCTCGCTCGCGGTGACCTCTTTCAGGAATGCCTTCAAGCGATCCTCGAACTCGCCGCGATACTTGGCCCCGGCAATCATGGCGCCGAGATCCATCGCCACGAGCTTCTTGTTCTTCAAACCCTCCGGCACGTCGCCGCTCACGATTCGTCGCGCCAGACCTTCGACGATCGCAGTTTTTCCCACGCCCGGCTCGCCGATGAGCACGGGATTGTTCTTCGTGCGTCTCGTCAGGACTTGCATGACGCGGCGAATCTCTTCATCGCGGCCGATGACCGGATCAATTTTTCCCTGCCGCGCCAGCGCTGTGAGATCGCGCCCGTACTTTTCCAAGGCTTGAAATTTGTCCTCGGGATTTTGATCAGTCACGCGCTGGTTTCCTCGCAGTTCCGCGAGCACACGCAAGACATCATCCCGCGTGACTTTGTGCGTGGAAAGAATCCGCTTCAACGCCGTGCCGCCGTCGCCGATCAAGGCCAGCAGCAAATGCTCCGTGCTCGTGTATTCGTCCTTGAGCTTGCGCGCTTCGTTTTCAGCGGCATCGAGCGCCCTGCGGAGTTCGGGCGCGAGATACGGCTCCGTGCCGCCCTGCACCTTCGCGCGCCGCGTGAGTTCTGTTTCAATCTCCCGCTCGATTTGGACCGGCTGGACACTCAGTTTTTGCAGCAATGGTTGAATCAACCCTTCGCTCTGTCGCAACAGGGCGAGCATGAGATGCTCTCCATCAATGGCCTGGTGTGAATTTTCCTGTGCGATGCGTTGCGCGTCCTGCAACGCCCCTTGCGCTTTGGTCGTGAATCGATCCAGTTGCATACCCGCCCAACACATAGGACACGAAAGGAGAGGGTTCAAGGGCGGATGGAAATTCGGCAGCGGGCCGGTTCGGCTGTCAATGGTTGCCAAAGATATTTCCGCATCAACGCGTTACTGCCACGAGCCAAGTTGCCTTCTCCTCACCCCGGCCTCTCCCTTGGGGAGAAGGAGAATCGTATGCTGCTCTCGGGCAAAAAGGAGAATATCGCATGTTCGATCGATGGAATGAGGGGACTCCCTCTCCCCCAGAAGAGGGCTGGGTGAGGGGAACGGGTGCGTCCGACTTCAAGAAACGGAAATGATTTCTGGCCATCGCCCTAGCCGATTTCATCCGACGATTGCGCTCGCGGAATTTCTTGGGTAATCTCGCCGAACACATGAAGTTCAAATTGCTTTTCGCGCTCATGGCATTCGCCGCCGCTACGGCTTCCGCGCAGTCCACGATCGTGATTACAAATGGCCAGGCCACGATCAATTACACGAATAAACACTTCACGGGCGTGAGCACGTTGCAAGGCAAGGCGGGCAAGAAATGGGTCGGGCTGCAGAACTTTTTCACGACGGAACGGATCGGGACCAAGACGCTGACGCTACCGGCCAATGCGACCAATTACACCGAGTTCCGTGTGCGGGCCTTGAGCGTTGCGCCGGGCAATGCATTCGCGAACCTCGCGGCCTCTTACGGAAACATTCACACCGTGGCGGGCAGCAACGCCGTGCCGATCGGAGTCAACGGATGGCAACCGGAATTCGAAGGCGCTTTGGCCACGGCGGTGAATCTGTCGAATCCGCGCCAAGCGGTCGCAAACACGAACGGAGACATTTACGTGGTGGAGAAAGACCGGCACACCGTGTCAGTGATCGTCAAGGCGACGGGAAGGATTCATACTATTTGGGGCACGAACGGGCCAGGCAGCGGCCCTGATTTCGGGTTGAATCCCAAGACCAACGCGCTCAACAAGCCGTCCGCGCTCTGGTTGAATGGCTCTTTTCTTTACGTGCTGGATTCAGGCAACAACCGGGTGCGTGTTCTAAGTCTCCTTGCCAACCAGGTGAGAACTTTAGTTAGCGATGCATCGGGAATCACCAACGGCAGTTCTTTGTGGGTTTCGCCAGACGAACTCGAAGTGTACTACACTGATGGCACGATGTTGAAACACTGGACCCAGGATGTCGGCATCCCCATCGTTAATCCTGCCACATTCATCAACTTAGCGGCCGTGGTTATTGATCGGTCCGGCGACGTCGGTATAGCGGACCGGGGTGACAATCGTATTCTCCAGGTCGATGACGTCGGCCTAAAATCTTCTGTGGCCGGCTCCGGTTTCCCAAGTGGTTTTAATTCTGGCGGCCAGCGCTTCCGCGTCGCTCTTCCAGGCGCGAGCAGCATTGCGTTCATGCCCACCGGCGGATTTCTCGTCGGTCTCGATCAGCCCGACTCTAAGTTCGGCGCGCGTGTGTGGTACATCGATGGCGACAATTTGGCCGCGCCGCTGGTTTACGGACAGCCGGGAATTCATCAAGGAGACGAAGGATGGTTTCGCGCGGGCGCCCGCCGTCCGAAGATCGGCACCATCCAAAGTGTGAGCGTCGCGCCGTCCGGCGACATCATCATGGTGGAAGGCAACCAGTACATTCGCACGATCGATTTCCTGCGCCTTAAGCCGTGAGGGTGAGTCCGCTGCCTTTGGCGTTTCGACGCACCTGCCGCCGGCACGGTATTCGACTCACACGCCTCGTCCTAATCGTGAACGTGCGTTTCCAACGCATGCGCCTCGTGCAGCCGTTGCCCGACATCGATCCACCGGATGGTTTGGTTCACAAACGGTTTCGCATCTCCACGTCGCGGTTCGGCACCGGCCAGGTCATGAATTCAAACCGCACGCCGCTCGGCCTGCATCGCATCGCCAAAAAGGTGGGCGGCGGCTGGCCGTCCGGCGCTGTCTTCAAGAGCCGTGAGATGATTGGTTACACATGGAGCGGGCGCGTGGGCGCGGCGATCACGAACCGCATTCTGTGGCTGGAAGGTTTGGAGCCAGGATTCAATCGCGGCGCATCGGTGGACACCTTCGCGCGCTACGTTTACATCCACGGCACGGGCGACGAGCCGAGCCTCGGACGGCCTGCCTCGTGTGGCTGCATCCACGTGAGCGGCGCGGAGCTGCTGCCGCTTTATGATTTGGTTCCCCTGGGGACGCTCGTGTGGATCGAGTAAACGGTAACATCGGGCGGCCGCAACGTGCTGCCGGCTTGCAACCGGCAGTCGGGATTCCATGCGTTCCCACGCGCAGGAAAAAAATTCACACGTTCTGAACTCAGGGCGCTTCTGCCAGTTGCAAACCGGCAGCACGTTGCCCGGCTCATTTGGTGTTTGGTTTTTGGGCGGGCGCGTTTAGAAATATCAGCAACCAGAATAGCCCGTGCGTAAGCTCTTACATCGTGTCACCGATCGGTTGAAAAAAACCGCGGTCGATCTCGCCCTGCCACCGAACGAAGCCGTACGGCTGAACGCGCTGCGCCGTTACGATGTGCTGGACACATTGCCCGAGCCGGTGTTCGACGATCTCACCCGGATGGCGGCGCATATTTGCTCGATGCCCGTGGCGCTCATCGCGCTCATCGACGAGCAGCGTCTCTGGTTTAAGAGCAAGCTGGGCGTGAACCTCGCCGAAGTGCCGCGCGACGCGTCGCCTTGCTGCCACACCATTCTCGGCGACGATCTGCTCGTGGTGGAAGACGTGCGCCGCGATCCTCGTTTTGCCGGCTCGCCGCTCGTGACCGAAGAGCCGCGCATTCAATTCTACGCCGGCATGCCCTTGCGCACTTCGGATGGCTTCAACATTGGAACGCTCTTCGTCGCTGACTCGCGCAAACGCCGGCTCTCGAGTCAACAACACGAAGCGCTCCGCATTCTCGCGCACCAGGTCATGGTGCAACTGGAACTGCGCCGGCACCTCGTCGAACTGGAACGCAGCGTCTTCGAGCAGAGGCGCACCCAGGACGCTTTGCGCAACTCGGAAATGTTCTACCAGGCGCTGGTGGAATCGTTGCCGCAGAACATTTTGCGCAAGGACACGAAGGGCCGGTTCGTGTTC
>DATHKK010000078.1:0-4685 GCA_035489355.1 Candidatus Limnocylindria bacterium | reverse complement strand
GGTGGTGTTTGTCGAGCGCGCCTTTGTTGCGGTTCGTGCGGTGGGCGCGGTGACTTTTGGCGGCGTCTTCTTCGCGTAGCTGGCCACGAGGGTCAGGCTGCCCTGGAGCTTGTAGCGCTGCGCATCGGGATTCAGCGTCATCGTCCGCACGCGAATCAACGAACCGCCGGTGCCGAGATTGTGCAGGAAATCGATCAGTGATTTTTCGTCCGCGACGAAACTCAGAATACCGGTTTGCTCTTCGAAGAACTGGTTGGGCTTGGTTGAGGCGGCTGTGGGCCGGCCCGGTTGATAGCCATTCCATTGCACGCCGCTAAGCAACGCCTGGTTCTGGACGGTGTTGGCCAGCTTGAGCGCCTGGTCCTCGGAGGCGACGCTGGCCCCGGCTTTCTCCAACTCGCTCATCGTCCTTTGATAGCGGGGCGTATTGTCCACCTCGAGACGATAGCGCCGCAATTGCTCGGTCGCATCCGCCTCGCGCCGCCGAATTTTCGACCAGTCGCTGAAATGCGGCCAGACGAAGATTGCGTTGATGATGATGAAGACAACAATCGCCACGATGATAACGAGGCGACGCTCATTCGGCCGCAGGTTCAATTTGTCGAAGAGTGAAGCAGTCATTCGCTTTCTCCGTTCGCCAATTCCGCCGTGAAGTTCCACGAGATGTCGTTCCCGCGCCGTTGCGGGGTCGGCACGCTTACGGATTTGAACAAGAGTTCGCCGTTTGACGTGACGTGACGGAGCGCTTCGCTGAAATCATTGATCTTGGTGACCGCCTCCATCGGCGCGTTGCCGAAAATCGCGAGAGATCTACCCTTGCTGAAACTCAGTCCTTCCAACGTGACGCCTTCGGGAATTTTTTCGGCGACAGCCTTGTAGCATTCCAGTCCGGCGAACTGCAGGTTCAATTGGTCCTGCATGACGCGAATCTGATCCTTCAACCGCAAGGCATTGGTGTAACTCGCCGTGAGGTTGCGCGCCTCCAACTCGACCTTGCTCACCTTGAAATCCATGTACTGCACGAGCGCCAGGAAAATGAAGACGCCAAAAAGATAAACCAGCGCCACGGCCAAAGCGCTGCGCATCCAGATGCGATCGACAAAGCGCTGGCGGTAACGCGCGGTAAACTCAGGCGGCACCAGGCTGGCCGGGAGTTTCTCCCGCGTCGCGCGCCGCGCCGTCAGCTTGGCGATCTCCGTGGCGGGCAGGGGAGGAATGACTTCGACGCGCTGCTCCAAACCTTCCTGCAACAACGGCTGCCACACGACTGCCATCTCGTCGGCGGCGACGAGAAAGCGCCGCGGCGGCGAAGTGATCCAGCCTTCCAATTCTCCGGCCCACGCCATTTGCGAAATCTGATCGCGCAGGAATTGCCCGCGCTCTTCCGTCTGCGATAGGTGCAACAGCGAAACGCTGTGCAGCACCCCGCCGTACCACCAGGCCACGAGACAATTCGTCTGGTCCGATCCGACGCCCGGATAAACCCACACGCCGTCGCCCTCGACTTTGGTCGCGAACAGTTGATCGATGAATGGAACTTCCAGGCGATCCGTCAGAAAACTTTCGCCTTCGAGTTTGCCGAGAAATTCCTCGACCACGTTGCGCGTGACGATGATGACGATCGCTGTTTGTAGTCCTTCGCGCTTCGGCAGTAGCTCGAACGTCCAGACGATTTGCGCGACGGGCAGCGGGGAAAGTTTTTCGAGCTGGAGTTCCACCATCGACGCCGTTTCCTGAAACGTATCAGCGGGCGGCAATTGCAGGACGCGCAAAAAAACTTTGTCGGCCGGCAGCCAGGCGACGTTCAGCTTCGGCTGGTAGAGCGTTTGCCAGTCCTTGGCGACCAGCTTGACGGGGAATGGTTCGCTCGGGAGTTTCGATTCTTCACGAACGAGGTTGGGCGTTTCTCCGCGGAGGGTAAACTGCCAGAGACGCTTCGTTTCGCCGACTGCTTGCAGAACGTTCGCAGAGTGCCAGCGCGCCATATTAACTCTTCACCCACATCTGGGTCTGGCCTTCTTCCACGAGTGACTTGAGGTGCTCCTCGGTTTGCGTCACGCGCAAAACTTCTTCGAGCGTCGTGCGGCCCTCTTTCACTTTCTGCCAGCCATCGATGCGGAGCGTGCGCATGCCGTTCTTGATCGCTTCCATCGCGATGGTCGAAGCCGCCGAGCGATTCATGACCAGCGGACGAACCGCTTCCGTCACGAGCAACAATTCGTAAATACCGAGACGGCCCTGGTAGCCAAGCTGGCGGCAATCTTCGCAACCCACGCCCTTGCGGAACGTCGTCGTATCGATCTCATTTTCAGGAAAGCCAATCTTCCTCAAGTAGCTGCGTTCCACCGGCTGCGGCCGAGTGCAGGTTTTGCAAATGGTGCGCACGAGACGTTGCGCCATGATCGCTTCGACGGACGAGGCGACCAGGAACGGCTCGATGCCCATGTCGATCAAACGCGTGAACGCGCTCGGCGCGTCGTTGGTGTGCAACGTGGAGAAAACCAAGTGACCCGTCAGCGCCGCGCGAATCGCGATCTCCGCCGTCTCAAGGTCGCGAATTTCGCCGACCATGATCACGTTCGGGTCCTGCCGCAAAATATGGCGCAAACCCATCGCGAACGTCAGCCCGATGTCCGAGCGCACCGCGATCTGGTTGATGCCCTTCAGTTCATACTCGACTGGTTCCTCAATCGTAATGATCCGCTTGGTGACTGAGTTAATGGTGCTGAGAAACGCGTAGAGCGACGTGGATTTGCCCGCGCCGGTCGGTCCCGTCACAAGCAGAATGCCGTGGGGCTTGACGATGATTTCGCGCAGCGCGCTTTCTTCCTTCGGATCGAAGCCCAGCTTGTCCAGCGTGAGGAAAATCTTTCCACGCGTCAGCAAGCGCAGCGAAACGCTCTCGCCATAAACCGTCGGCACCGTCGAGACGCGGATGTCGATTTCCTCGCCCTTGATGCGGACATTGATGCGTCCGTCCTGCGGCAAGCGCCTCTCGGAAATGTTCATTCCCGACATGACCTTGATGCGGGAAATGATCGCGGCCTGGTAACGCTTCAACTGCGGCGGCATCGGCGTCTGGTGCAGAATGCCGTCAATGCGGTAGCGAATGCGTAGCTCATCTTCCGCTGGCTCGAAGTGAATGTCCGTGGCGCGATCCTTGTACGCTTCCCACACGATCTGGTTCACGAACTTGATAACGCTCGCCTCTTGATCGCCCTCGGTAATTTCTTTATCACCCAGATCGAGTTCGATCGGCTCGTCGTCATCCTTGGCCAACTCGTCGAGTGTCTCCGCGCCGACGCCGTAGTACTTCTTCAGCGCCTTTTCGATTTCGGCTTTGGTCGCCAGCGCGAACTTCACCGGACGGCCCGCGTCGAACTGCACCGCATTAAGCATTCCCGTGTCGAATGGATTGCTCACCGCGATCACCAGCGCGCCATCCTGCGCGTCCATTGGAATGGCGTTGTATTGAAACGCAACCTTTGTGGAAATGGCATTGCGCGCCTCGGTCGGCACCGTGCTTTTGCGCAAGTCGATGAAGGGCCACTTGAGCACCGTGGCGAGATGCTGGAGGAAATGTTCCTCGCTCATCCCGCTCTCGCGGCAGATGAAATCGACGAGCGTTTCCTGCGAGCCGCTTTCGACGGCCACGCGCCACGCCTTCGCCCAATCGGCGATTTGCTGCGCACTGGTCTGCGCAGCCTGGGCAAAAACATTGTTGAGAGACAAAAATGACATGGGGTCACATCAAGTCGTTCCGTTATTACACCGCACGCTAGTCAAAGTTGCTCCAGCGCGTCAAAAGTTTGTTTCCCGAAACGCGCTGTCCGCGGACAGTTCGTCCGCAGGAGCGAAGAGTGGGCCGAAGTAATAACGCCCACGAAGCCTTTTGCAAACGCGCCTCCCAGCGGCCTTCACGCTGTCAGCCTTCATCCGACGAGGGGCGGGGGACGATCCCCGGATACAGTTTTGGCGCTTCACCCTATATGCGCTTGCGCCGCTTACGTGCTATCCTCCGTGTGTGAAAGAACAAAATGAACCCGCCCCGTTCATTCTCGTGGCGGAAGACAACGCCGACGATCAACTCCTGCTGCAATACGCGTTCCGGGCCGCCGAGTTGCCGAATAAGTTCCACATCGTGAATAACGGCGCGGAGGCGATCGCATGGCTGACCAACTCTTTGCAACAACCGCAGAATCTTTTATTTCCCAGGCCGTCCCTCGTCGTCCTCGACATCCAGATGCCTTACAAGACCGGCCTGGAGGTGCTCGAATGGATTCGCAGCGAACCCGCTTACAACTCGCTGCCCGTCGTGATCATGAGTGGCGTCCACTTGCCTGGGACGATGGACCGCGCGCTCAAAATGGGAGCGCAAAGTTATTTGCTCAAACCTGGCGACTACAGCGAATTGACCCGCTTCATCGACGATTTCAACCTGGTTCACTCTTTGAGCACCTGTGGCGCACAGGACTATTAGCCAGCCATCACAGTTCCTCTCTCTCGTTTGCTGCGTTGCGGTCCGCAAAAATCCGTTCCCACTCCAGCAAAAGATTGCTCCGCCAAAGTTCGCCGCGTAAAAGTGCGCGCACATGACAGCCAGCCAATTGTTTGCCGAGATGTCGCCGGGCCTTTCCAGCCGCATCGTGGAAGAAGTCCATGCCACGGACAAAGAGCTTTACCGC
>DATHKK010000077.1:0-3713 GCA_035489355.1 Candidatus Limnocylindria bacterium | reverse complement strand
CAGCCGCCATTGCAATGGAGCCAAGCGGGACCGATGGCCAACGGGTAGGGATAGAGAAGCTGGCATTCGGTTTTTGAACTGCTGTGAGGAAGCGGATTACGGGTTGCACATTTTCGAAGATCCAGATGACCATACACTGGTTGGCGTGACGCCAGCAGGCAAGTATCACGTCCGCAATTGTGATCTCAACGCTCCCCATTTAGTTCTGGAACGCGACCGCAGGGCAAGGTTATGGGCACTCCTTGAAAGCCAGCGAATTACTATCAAGAAGGATTTGCCCTCAATGCTCCAACATTTAGAAGTGCTCAAGGATGAGGTCGAGAAGATGATCCCGAAGATCGAATACCTCTCTGGGGATGCTCTGGAAAAGCATCGCGTGCGCAAAAAGGCTCTTGCCGCCTTAATGAACTGATACCATTCCTTCTTTCCGCCTCGCCCGGCTCACCCGCCTGACACGGCTCACCTTGGACGGGTTGAGAGTTTCCCTCGTAGCCTGCGAAGTCATGCCGAAAGCCGAAGAATGGGTCAGTGTGAAAAGTGCCGCGATTGATTTGGGCCTGGCTCAAAGCACCGTCATTGACTTGTGCGAGCGTCTCGACGTTTGCACCGGAAAACCGTTCCTGCGTTCGCGGCGGCCCACGGCGCGACGCTTGGATATTTGCAACGCATCGCTTCAGCAACATTTGGTGGCCGTGCAAGACCCGGAATTCTGGGAATTGCGCAGGACGAAACAGCGAGAACTTGACCGAAATATCCGCGACCAGTCACGCCGGAAACCCAACACCGCACACCGATGAACAAAGAAACTCAACCACCAACGAATTCGCCCGAACTTTTTTCTTCCACCGTCACGCCCGAGGATCACGACTTGGGTTTCAAAGATTGCCCGTTGAACTACATGCGCGGGGAACCCAAAGAGGGATGGCCGACGACGGCACGCGTCACACCCATCGGGAATCGACAAGCCAGGGCCGCGTACATGGAGATGGCCAGCGCGCTCGATCCGTTTCCATTCTTGAAGCGTTGCCTGCCGGAAGAGTTCCGCGATGAGGCTGTCCTGGAACGGCTCACTCCTGATTGCATCGGCAGGCTAACCGACGTGGCTTTCGAAATGACCTTCGGCGCTGCCGAGATGCAGAAGATGAAAAACATCGCCACAGAGATGCTGGCCAAGTTGGTTCCCCTCGCGCGCGTGTGAACGATTCGCAAAAAGTTCAGTACTTGATCGAGATTCTGCGCACTGGCACAGGCGGCGCGGACGCGGCCAACGATTTTAAGAAAGCCGACGATGCTTCCAAGCGGCTGAATGATTCTCTTTCAAACCTGAAGAAAGTCGTCGGCGCGACTGTGCTGGCGATCGGTGGATTTGCGGTACTGCGCGATTGGGTGCGCGAGGCGGGCGCGGCAGAGCAAGCCAACGCGCGGCTGGTCGGTTCCCTGCGCGCGACGGGGCAGTACTCCAAAGAGTATGCGGGCGAGCTTCAGAAGATGGCCGGCGCCCTCCAGGATGCCACGACGGCCACGGATGAATCGGTCACGGCCATCGCTTCGCAGTTGGTTTCCTTCGGCGCGGCCAGAAAGCAGATTCCGCAACTCACGGAAGCGATTTTGGATTTTGCGGCGGCGAATGGAAATGCGGAAGGGGCGACGACCGCATTCGGCGCGGCCATTGCCGGGAATGTCGCTCCGCTGGCGCGTATCCTTAAAACTCAATTTGATGAAGGCGCGAGCAGCGCCGAAGCCGTCGCACGCGGACTTGAACTGATTCAATCACGTTGGGGTGGCATGGCCCGCGAGATGACGAACACGGACATCGGGCGCATCAAGCAAACCGAAAATGCCATTTCCGATCTCAAGGAAGAGATGGGCCGGGCCGTGTTGCAGGCGGTGCGCCCCTTCGTCCTGGCCATTCGCGACGGCTCGCGCCAACTGAACGAGTTTGCGGGCAGCGCCACTTACACGCGCACCGTCGTAGCAGACGGCATGGTCGCTATGGCGGGTTCCATCGGCGCAGTCACTTTAGCAATGGGTGCGCTCCGCGCGAACGCGGGGGCGAACCTGCTCTTCGGCGGCGCGGCCATTCGCAGCGTGCGCGATCTCACAGCAGCCATAATGTTGCTCGGGACCGCTTCCGCTTCCACGTTCGCCGTGATGAGCGCGGGCGTGTTCGGGTTGACGGCCGGCGTGTGGACAGTGGTTGAAGCGGTCAAAGCGCTCAACGCGGAGATGCAAAAGGAGAAAGCACAGCAAGGGCTGGGCGCGATGAACGCGAAGTTCCGCCAAGCGGTGGAAGGCGACATTGATAAGCAGGTCAGCGAAGGCAAACTTTCCGCGGAACAAGCGGCGGGATTGAAAGCCAAAATTTCTCGCGACCAGTTTAATAAAAAGGAGACATTCAGGAGGCCCAGCATGGGCGTAGGCGATCCCGGCTCGACTACCACGCGCACGGTTTTGGATTCAGCCGCCGAACATGCTGCCCTGCGCGGCGCATTCAACCAGTTGCATCCTGAACTCAAGACCACTTCCCCGGCAGAGAAACAAGCGACGGCAGAGCAGAAGCAGGCATTGAAAGACCTGGCCAAGCTGTACGAGGAAATGGAGATCGCCGCGCTCGATGGCATCGCGAAGGAAGAAGCGGCGGCAATGGCGGCGTTCAAAATGCGGACAACGGAGATCGAAGCCTACGCGCGCAAGGCGATGATCACCGAGGATGAGCGGATCAAGTTCACGTCCAAGAATGAAGAGGTGGCGTGCAATGAAATCGCCGCCATTCACGCCAAAGACGATGAGACATCGAAAACGGTGGCGCGCGAGTTGTGGAATCTGGAGAACGAACTGCGCGTTGCCACGTTGGAAGGTTTCGTCAAGGAACGCGCGCAGGCGGAAGTGACCTTCGAGCAACGCAAGCGGCAGATTCTCGCGCTGAAAGACATCACCGATGAGCAGCGCGCCTCATTGCTCGCGTTACTGAATCAATCCGCGCAACTCGACCAGGCGGCGATCACGGCCAAGCAACTCGGTGATATGGGGCCAAGTTCGGCGGACTTCTACGCCCACAAACAGCAGAAGGCGGATCGCTTCGGGGCGATGAAGTCGGACGTTGACGATGAGCGCACACAGTTACTTGCCGGGGACGATGCGAAATACGAACAGCAGGTCGAACGGCGCAAAGAGACCGTGGCAGATTTCTATAATTTCCAGATCGAACAGGCGCGGGAAGCGGGACGCGCCACGGAACAAATCGAGCAAGACAAGTCCGCCCACTTGCAAGCGCTCGCGAAAACGGACACGGCCTTCAAGCTGAAACTCTACCAAGGCGTTTCGCAGGTCGAAAGCAAGATGGTGGAAGGATTGGCTTCCGGCATGACGGACGCCATCATGGCGATGGCCGATAAAACGAAAAGCGCGCAGCAGGCGTGGGAAGATTTCGGGCGCGCATTTCTCAGAATGATCGCGCAGATGATTCTTCAATTGACGATCCAATTGGCCTTGGAAGCGGCCATCGCGGCTATCAAGGCCAGTTTCTTCGCTGGCGGTGGCATGGCGGTTAGCGGGGGCGTCGATACTCCCAGCAGTACGTCAACGAATGCCCGCATGGCCGCGGATGGCGTGGCTGGCGTCGGGGAAGTTTCTTCACCCACGCTCTTCAAAAAGTTCAACACCATCGCGGGCGAAGCGGGGCGCGAACTCTTCACCGTCCTGGCACGGCCGCG
>DATHKK010000076.1:0-4400 GCA_035489355.1 Candidatus Limnocylindria bacterium | reverse complement strand
CATCAAGGAACTGCAGCCACTCTTTCACGGCGAGTACTCGGTGATCCTGCGCGACGGGACGAAGGTGACTTTGAGCCGCAGCTACCGCGACAAGCTGCAGCAGCTTGGCATTCCGTGATTGCGTTTGCGGGCGGCGTGTGGCCCAATCGTTGAGCTAATCGCGCCGTTCACCCCGTGAAAGCCGCGGTTTGCCCCCGCTACTTTGCGCTTCGCCGCGAACTCAGAAACAAATAGCGTTCGCCAATCCCAAATGTCTGACGTGCCCAAAACATCGAGTGTGCCGCCGAACGATCCGTCGCCACGCAAGAAATATGTCCGCGCCGTGGGGCCTCGGCTCCGGCTGTTGCTTTACGTCGTGTTCGGATTGTTTGCGTTGCTCGGCGCCAACTCGGTTTATCTCTCCAGCATCACGTTCCTCGAATGGTCGCGCGGGCTGACCTACCAGAATTATTTCTACATGGTGATGTTCGGGGTGCATCTCGTGCTCGGGCTGCTCATCGTGCTGCCGGTCATTGTCTTTGGGATCATTCACATCAAGAACGCGCACGACCGTCCGAATCGCCGCGCGGTGCGCGTGGGCTATGCGCTCTTTGCGATGTCGCTCGCGCTGCTGTTCACGGGCGTGGCGCTGATGCGTTTCGATTTCTTCTCCATCAAGGACCCGCGGGTGCGCTCGCCGATTTATTGGGCGCACGTCATCACACCGTTGCTGGCGATCTGGCTTTACGTGCTGCACCGACTGGCCGGGCCGCGCATCAAGTGGCAGGTCGGCGTGAAGTGGGCCTTTGCCGTCGGCGTGCTCATCGTGGCGGGTGTCTTTCTGCACTCAGCGCATCCCAAGAAAAGCGAGATGGGTTCGGCGGAAGGAACGAACTATTTCCTGCCGTCATTCGCGCGTACTGCCACCGGCAAGTTCATTCCCGCTCGCACCTTGATGATGGACGACTACTGCTTGAAGTGCCACGAGGACGCTTACAAAGGCTGGTTTCACAGCGCGCATCATTTCAGTTCGTTCAATAACGAGGCGTATCTGTTCAGCGTGAACGAGACGCGACAGGTGGCGCTCAAGCGCGACGGCAATGTGAAGGCATCGCGCTGGTGCGCGGGCTGCCATGATGTGGTGCCGTTCTTCAGCGGCGCATTCGACGATCCGAACTTCGACATTCGCAATCACCCGACGGCGAAAGCTGGCATCACCTGCACCTCGTGCCACGCCATCACGCACGTGGACGGCACGCGCGGCAACGCGGAATACACCATCGACGAGCCGGTGCATTATCCTTTCGCCTACAGCAGCAACGCGCTGTTGCAATACATCAACAACCAACTCGTGAAGTCGAAACCGGACTTTCACAAGAAGACGTTTCTGAAGCCGGTGATGAAGTCGGCGGAATTTTGCTCAACGTGCCACAAGGTTTCTCTGCCGCAGGAGTTGACGAAGTACAAGGAATTCCTGCGCGGGCAAAACCACTATGACACTTATTTGCTGAGCGGCGTCTCAGGCCACAACGCGCGGAGCTTTTATTATCCCGAGAAAGCGCAAGCCAACTGCAACGGCTGCCACATGCCGTTGAAGCCGTCAGAAGATTTTGCGGCGAACTATTTCAATCCGACGAATACGACGACGCGGTTCATCCACGACCATTTGTTTCCTGCGGCGAACACCGGCGTGGCAGCGATACGAAAGGGCGTGATGGGAAACGTAAATGTGGCGGAGCGCGGGTCTGCGACCCGCAGCCCTGCTGAACGAGCCGACGCGCTGAGGGGCACAGACCCGCGCTCCGATTATGCGTCGGCTGCGAATTCCTCCCTTCACGCAGAACTCGACCAGGTGATCAACACGCAGTCCAACTTCCTCAAAGGTTCGTTGCGTGTGGACATCTTTGGCGTGCGTGAAGGCGGCGACATCTCCGGCAAACTGATCGCGCCGTTGCGGCCGCAAGTTCCGGCGCTCAAGCGCGGGCAGACATATCTCATCGAAGTTGTTCTTCGCACCTTGCGGCTCGGCCATCCGTTCAGCCAGGGCACGGTGGACTCGAACGAAATCTGGGTGGACGCGAAGGCAACGGGGGGCAGCAAAGTCCTCGGGCGCAACGGCGGCCTCGGCCCTTACAAAGAAGTCGATGCGTGGTCGCACTTCATCAACGTGTTCATGCTTGATCGCGACGGCAATCGCGTGGACCGGCGCAATCCGCAGGACATCTTCACGCCGCTTTACAATCACCAGATTCCGCCGGGCGCCGCGCAGATCGCGCATTATTCGTTCACCGTTCCTGACGACGCGCCGGGGTCAGTGACGCTCAACGTGAAACTGAATTACCGGAAGTTCGACACGGTTTACATGAACTACGTGTTCGGGAAGGGCTACACGAATGGCCTGAATTTTCAGGTCACGAACGAACTGCCCATCGTCACCATCGCGAGTGACACGGTGACGTTTCCCGTGGAGGGCCGGGCCGCTTCGATGGTCACCGCATTGGAGCCGCAGATTCTCGCCGGAGAACCCGCGTCCATTCCGGCGCAGACCAACAGCATTCCGCTTTGGCAGCGTTGGAATGATTACGGTATCGGCCTGTTGCTGGAAGGCACGGACAAAGGCAGCGAGAAGGGGCAATTGCTCCAGGCGACGGAAGCGTTCGAACAAGTCGAGAAATTGAAACGCTTCGACGGCCCGTTGAATCTCGCCCGCGTTTATTACAAGGAAGGCCGGCTCGATGACGCTGTGATCGCGTTGCAACGCGCGTCGAAGTTCGATCCGCCCGCGCCGCGCTGGACCGTGGCGTGGCTCAACGGCCTCGTGAACAAACAGAACCGTTATCTCGACAAAGCCATCAGCGAGTTCCGCAGCATTCTCGAAGATCGTTACGAGGAGTTGGACCGGCGCGGCTTCGACTTCAGTCTCGATTACGAAGTCATCAATGAGCTGGGCCAGACGTTGTTCGAGCGCGCCAAACTCGAACGCGAAGACGAGAAAGAACAACGGCGCTGGCTCATGGACGCTACGGCGCGATTCAAGCGCACATTGGAAATCGATTCCGAGAACGTGACGGCTCACTACAATCTCGCGCAGATCCACGAGCGCCTGGGTGAACCCGAACTTGCCGCGCAACACCGCAAGCATCACCAGCGATATCGTCCCGATGACAATGCTCGCGACCGCGCGATCGCCATCGCCCGCCGGCGCGATCCCGCTGCGGACCATGCGGCGCAAGCGACAGTGATTTACCCGCTGCAAAGGGCAGGCGCGTTTGGGTTGGACGTGAAGGCCGTGTCCGCTCCCACGACAGCATCGCGATGATCACCTACCGTATCGGCAACGATCTTGATGTCGATGCCGTCATCGATCTTTACCGCGCCTCGACGCTGGGCGAACGCCGGCCCATTGATGACCGCGAGCGTTTGGCTGCCATGCTGCGCCACGCGAACCTCGTCGTGACCGCGTGGGATGGAGAGTTGCTCGTCGGCATTTCCCGCGCTCTGACGGATTTTGTTTACGTCACGTATCTCTCGGACCTCGCGGTGCGCGTTTCGTATCAACGTCAGGGGATCGGGAGAGAGCTGACGCGGCGCACGCAGGCAGCGGCGCCAACGGCGCAAATTATTCTGCTCTCCGCGCCCGCCGCGGAAAAATATTATCCCCGCGTCGGATTCACGCATCACCCGCAAGCGTGGGTGCTCAAACCCAATGAAAGCATTCGCCCATGAACGCCGAAGACCCCAAAAAATCCCGCAGTGACCAAAATGAAGAAACCGCGCCACTGGATGATCGTGTCGTGGGCAAGGCGTTTCGGTGGTCGGCGATTGCGTTCATCGCCATCGTCGCGTTGGTCATCGGCGGGATCGTTTACGCCAAACGCACCAAACCGAAAGCCGCTCCGCAGATGACGAAGCTTAGCGCGCCGGCGTCAGCCGCGCCAAAGACTGCGGAAATTCCCACGGTGAAATTCACGGACATCACGGCCACGGCGGGTATTGACTTCACGCACTTCAACGGCGCATTCGCCGAGAAGCTGTTGCCGGAAACGATGGGCGCGGGCGTCGCGTTTCTGGATTTCGACAATGACGGCGACCAGGACTTGCTCTTCATCAATGGCGCGCCGTGGCCGTGGGCGCCGCAGTCTGGCGCGCTGCCGACGCTCAAACTTTATGCGAACGAAGGCACCGGAAAATTCAAGGACGCAACGCAGGGCAGCGGCCTGGACGTGAGCGTTTACGGCATGGGCGCGACCATCGGCGATTTCGACAACGACGGATTGACCGATGTGTTCGTCACCTGCGTCGGCGAGAATCATCTCTTCAAAAATCTTGGGGGAGGGAAATTCGCCGACGCGACGGCAACCGTGGGCGTGGCGGGCGACAGCAAACAATGGAGCACGGCGGCCTGTTTCTTCGACTACGAC
>DATHKK010000075.1:0-2272 GCA_035489355.1 Candidatus Limnocylindria bacterium | reverse complement strand
AATCTGGGTGCTCGATTTCAAAACAGATCGTGTTTCGGCGGCCGATGCTCCGGCGAAAGCAGAAGTGTATCGTCCGCAACTCGAAATTTATGCGCGGGCGTTGCACCGCATCTACGACGACAAGCCGGTGAAGCGCCGCTGGGTCCACTTCCTTTCATGTGGGGCCACAATTGAGGTTTAGCTTTGGACAAAATTTTGCATGTCCAACCGGCGCAAAAGGTTTAAGTAGTAGGCGTATGAAGACAGCAGCACTGGTGATTTCGGCGATCGTAGCGATGTGCGGTCAGCTTGTTCTCATGGCGGCAGACAAGCCGGCGGAGAAGGCCAAGCCTTATCCATTGAAGACGTGCGTCGTCTCGGATGAAAAGTTCGGCGGCGACATGGGCGACCCTTACGTGTTCATTTATCAGGGCCGCGAGGTGAAGCTGTGCTGCAAGGGTTGCCTTGATGATTTCAACAAAGAACCCGCTAAGTATGTGAAGAAGATGGATGCGGGAGAGAAAAAGAAATAGGCCCGCGGGTCCCACGACCGCACGATGATGAATCGAACGAAGACAACAATGATGCTGGCAGCCAAGTGGCTGGTCGTTCTCACGACCGGTTTGGTGGTGCTGTGCGGGAATGTCTTCGCGTCGCAACCTGAGCGAGCAACATCGAAGTGCGATGCCTCTTGTGCCGCGAAGTGTCCTTGCTGCGTGAAGGCGGCGGATTCCAAATCTCCCGCGCCAGTGGCGCCCGCTTCGTCCGCCCGCGCTCTCGTCAAAGATTTCCAACTGGTCTCCATCGTCCACGCGCTGCTTGCTCCCGAATGCGAGGCGAGCGCGCCGTTCTTTCCTCATTTCATTGCCCAACATTTTTCCACGTCCGCGCCTCTCTTTCTGCGCCACTGCAGTTTTCTGATTTGATCAGGTTTTCATGACCCGCTCGGAGTGTGCCCAGGCTGCACGCTGTTTCCGTTGGTTCCGGTTGGAAGGTGGTTATGAAAACTGGTTTTTATCTTTGTTCCATTTTGATCGCAGGCGTGGCCCGAACTGTTTTCGGCCAAGTGGCCGCGGACGCGACGAACACCGTGGCCCTCACGCCGCCGTTCATCGATTCGCTCGCGGAGGAAGCGCGCACGAACCATCCGGCGTTGCGTGCGGCTGATGCCCGCTCCGACGCAGCGGTGTGGAATGCCGCGGGCGTGCGCGCTTGGGAAGATCCGACCGCGAAGTTCGGCGTCATGGGCGCTGACCGTAGCAAGCGCGCGGATGACGGCGACCTGCTTTACGGTATCGAACAAAAGTTGCCGCTCTTCGGCAAGCCCCAGGCGGTGCGCGCGGTTGCGCAGGCGGAGGCGATGACGCAAAGACACAGCGCCGCGTTTCGTGCGCTTGAGCTTCGCAGTTCCCTCACCAAACAACTCGTGAAGGTTGCGCTCGCGGAGCGGACGCTGGAGTTGGGACGCGTGGATCTCGCCTCGCTCGACACCCTCGTGACGACGACGGAAGACAAGTATCGCAACGGTCTCGCTACGCAGGTCGAAGTGTTGCAATCCCAGAATGAGCGCGCGCGCCGTGCCAACTTGCTGCGCACCGATGAAGCGTTGATCAATGCCGATCGGGCTTCCTTGAATCGCTTTCTCAATCGCGACATTACGGCGTCCTGGCCGCGCTTGCTGTTGCCGCCGTTGGTTTCAAGTCTGCCGCCGACTGAGTTGATGATCGAACATGCCACAACGATGGCGCCGCAGCTCGACATCATGCGCGCCTCCTTGCGTCAGGCTGAGTCCGTCGAGCGCCTCGCGCGCAAGCAGCGGTTGCCGGACGTCAGCCTGGGCGTCGAAGGAAGACAGTTCGCGGACAACGGCGAGTTTCGCGAGGGAACGGTGCTGCTCGGGCTTTCTCTTCCGTGGGGCAATCGCTCGCGCTACGCGGCGGACATCAAGCGCGAGCAACGCAAAGCTGAGGCAGCGCAACTCGACATCGCGGACATGCAACTCACGTTGCGCGATGAAGTCACGCGGCACGCCATTCAGATCGAGAACGCCGAGCGTGAGGTGATGTTGTATCGCAACGACATCATTCCGCGCACGGAGCAGGCGTTGTCAGGGGCGCACGTCAATTGGCTGAACAATCGCGGGACGTTGCGCGACGTTCTGGAAGCGCGCCGCATGTTGCTCGACGCACAAATGATGGAGGCGCGTGCCTTGGCGGATCAGCATACGATGCTCGCTGATTTGTTGCTGCACTGCGGGCTGGGCGATCTGCGAGAACTTGCCATGAAATATCCA
>DATHKK010000074.1:0-3833 GCA_035489355.1 Candidatus Limnocylindria bacterium | reverse complement strand
GACGAACTGGATGAGCACGGCCGCTTCCCGCGCGAACGCGGTGACGTATGGGAACGGCCGGTTTGTGGTCGTGGGCGGCGGTTACAACACCCATCCCGATCACAGCATCCACACTTCCACGAACGGCCTGGACTGGACGCCGCACAACTCAACTGTCTTCCAGTTTTACGCCGTGGCTTTCGGCGGCGGGCAATTCGTGGCCAGCCCGGGCGCCCGCGAATTCCTGACCAGTTACGATGGCGAGACCTGGACGTCGCAACGATATGCCGCCCCCAATGTGTTTCCCGACAGCATCACTTATGGCAACGGAACATTCATCGCCGTGGGGTCGCGAGATCAGTCCCAGCACACGGTGCTGCGCTCGGAGGACGGCACCAACTGGCAAGTGCGCTATTTCGGACCCATCTATGGCAATTCATTGCTCACCGGCGTGGCCTTCGGCGCGGACACGTTCGTGGCGATCGGCACGCCGCAGAATGTGTTGCAGTCGGACAACGTGAGCCATCCCTTCCTGACGGTTCTTTCTGCAGGAGATCCTCTGCAACTCCGTGCGAGTGGCAAAATCCAGACGTCGTATCGCCTCCAATCCTCGATCGACCTGAATGGCTGGCAAGACGTGACGCAGTACACGCACTATGCGCCGACAATTGGTTTAAGCATCCCCGGTACAAATACCTCCAGCCGCCTTTTCTTTCGCGCGGTTTCACCATGAGCGGGCGGTAATCACCGGCCTCCGCATTTTTGTCCTGCTGGCGTAGTCAGAGGCGTTGCTCTTCCAAATCGTAGACATCGAACCAGTGATAAACGACGCGGTGGCGCGGCAGGAACTTCGGGATGTAGTCCTCCCGTATTCGTGAATCGTGGGCAGTAGACCGCTCAGGCGCATGTCCCGTTGCTGGTTGTTCCAGGCGATGATTTCTGTGCGGGGACGTTTCTGGCGCCTTACCAACGGGCTCTCTCCGGCGTGCAGCGCGGTGCCTTGGAACGTGAGCGGCGACTCGACATTCTCGCATCGTCCTGTTTTACTTTCGGCCATGCTTTGCCGAATCCTGACCGCCCTCGGGCTGGCTGCATCCGATGTTGCGCGGTAAACAAGCGCGTTACTTTTCCGTCAGCTCGCGAGCAAATTTTTCGAATTTGTCGAGCGCGCTGTTCCAACCGTCGGTGTGCTCGTCGCGCGATTCTTCACTCGGAAGGTTTTCATGCGTCAGACGGAGTTCGGTTGTGGCCGCGTCTATTTCCCGGAACTCAACGGTTACGAGACTCTCAAAATGCTCCACCGTGGTGCCCTCAGGCTCCCAAGTGAAGGTAAGTTTCTCCCCTCGACGTACGTCATGGAATTCGCCCCGCGTGGCCATTCTTTCACCCTCGGGAGTGCTCAAAACCCAGCGGAAATTCCCGCCGACACGCGCCTCGAAAATCAACTCATGAGTTTCGATGCCAGCCGGGCCCCACCATTGGTTCCGCGACCTGGGGTCAGTCCAGGCCGCAAAAACGCGCTGACGCGGCGCGTCGATGACCCGTGTGATTTGTACCGTAGTGTCAGGAGATGTTTTCATACATTTGGACGGTTCGACTTGGTTTCTGGTTTTCACGGCTGCGGGAATCAACATATTGCTCCCGCGTTCCACTCCTTGAAGCGACCCAGAAGCCGCGCTGCGAACTTCTCACGGTTCCAAATCACGTCAACTATCCTGAAACAAATTGGTTATTCCACGCGATGATTTCCGTGCGTGGACGTTTCTGCGCGCTACCAACGGGCTGTTCTCCGGCGTGCAGCGCGGAGATCTCTCTCCCAGAGCATCAGAGGCCGTTCAGGCTTTGCCACGAAAGCCGCCCATCGCGAAAATAATCAGGCAGATGAGGAGAATGAGTCCGATACCTCCTCCGCCGTAGGCCGGCCCGCCGAAGTAAAAGCCGCCGCCGCCCAGCAGAATGAGCAAGATCAATAGGATTAGTAGTGTTTGCATGACGAGACGGTAACACTCTCATCATCGCCTTGGCTAAGAGGGCCTTCACGCAATCGGGACAAGGAAGCAACAGAAGCAAAGCATCGGTGCTTCCTCCCTCCAAGATTCGGGTTAAGCCCTATAGCGCGGGATTCTCGGTGAAGTCGAAGGAGAAAACGTTGGCTGAAAAACCGGATGCTACCGTGACGAAGAAAGAAGAAACCAAGAAGACCACGCCCAATCCATAAGGGAGGCGCGACAGAGCCTGATCCGCGTGCGATTAAGTTCCAAAGTTTCCGCAAAGGTCGTCGAAGCGTAAGGAGATCGGCCAAAAACATTTGCGATTTCCTGATAGAAACGATCCGTTCCAAATGTATTAAGGAATAGCAGAGATCACGTCGTCGTCCGCCGGACGGCGAGCACGCGCCGTGATCGGTTTGCTGTAACTCCCAGCGGAAGGGTGAGCGCCCTGCGGCGTGACACCGTTCCGTCTGAACATCCTGAGGACAGTCCCGCCATGAACGAGTGGAACGCTTCGAATCAACCCCTGAAAGTCGGCGACCGTGTGACGTTAAAACAACTCATCCACGCCCACACCCGCTGCTGGCTCGAACAAAACAGCAGCATCAAAGACACGGCGGCAGCGGTGGGCCTGCACCCCGGCGCCCTCTCCCGCAAAATTGACAAAGAGAAAATCGCCTGGATGAAATATCCGAAGGCAAAAGCTGAAATGCTGCCAGGGGCAAAGGCTGGAATGCTGAAAAATAGCGCCTGCCGTGGTTGCCCTCCCGACGACAAGCGCTCCTAACTGTGCGGGCTCAGTCTCCCTTGCGACGGCACATGAAAATACCGATCAGTGCCCCGACGCCCAAGGCTATGCCGACTGCTGCGTAGGGATTAGTGCGCACGAACTTGTCACCCGCTTTGGCGCCGGCGACGGCCCTGTCCTTCGCGTCACCATACATTTCTTTTCCTCGGTCCAGGGCAGCACTGAGGCGGTCCCGGGCCTCGGAGACTTTTTCGCCTGCAACTTCTGACGTGGCGACCAGCAATGCCCGTGCGTCTTCTGCCAGCGTACTCATGTCGTTGGTTGCCGTTCTTTTGTGTTTGTTCATGTTGTGCTTCCTTCCACTTTGTTCTGCGTCCCAGGTCAGATCTTCCTTCCGCTTCGAAGCGTGAAGATCAGTCCGGCGACCGCGGCGACCGCTCCGCCGACGACCATCCCAATGGCTTTGTCTGTCGGTGAACCTGTAAAGAACTTCGACAGGTCTGAGCTGAACGATGTTGAGGCGCTAATGCCGAAGGCGAGCAGAATGACGCCGCCGATCAGGAGCGCAATGGCAATTGGTTTGTTCATAATGTTTTGAATGCTGAATTAAGTTTGCGATTACAACGGCTTCCGCCCGCTGATGATGCGAACGAGGATAACGATGATCGCGATGACGAGCAGAATGTGAATCAAGCCTCCCATCGTGCTGCCAGTCACCAGACCTAGCAGCCATAGAATGATGAGAATTACACAAATGGTCCAAAGCATAGGTCTTACCTTTGTTTTGCTGTTCACTCTCGGGTGCCCGCGGAGCGAACCCCAAAAGTGGAACAGCCAGTTATTCCTTCACCGTGATGTTGTTCTCGACGTTGTGAACACCCTCAACCCGTTTGGCGATGTCGGACGCACGGTTCTTCTGATCTCGAGTGTTTACGAAACCGCTCAATTGCGAGGTGCCCTTGAACGTCTTCACTTCCACCATCGGGTATTTGTATTGAACGTCATCACCGAGAGCGCTCCTCACACGCATCGACGTGGCTTTATCATCAATGTGTTCGCCCGTGCTTTGTTTGTACCGGTCGCCCGCGCAACCTGTGAACGTGACCATCGTACCC
>DATHKK010000073.1:0-2870 GCA_035489355.1 Candidatus Limnocylindria bacterium | reverse complement strand
AGAAGGAGGAAAACGAGTGTGATGCTGATGACGCGGGAGAACCAGGCAATGGCCAGACTCGGAAACGGCGCCAGCCACGTACTGAGCCATGACACGGAGGTTTGTATTTTCAGTTTGTAAGTGCTGGCCAGGACTACGCTGGCATGATCCCGTGCCCAGAGCGCGTGCGGCAGCACCAACGCCACCGCGATCGCAAGGGAGAGCAGCAACCAGGGCGTCAAGATGGTGCGACGATAGTCCGGCACTGTGAGAGCGGCGATGAGCAAGCCCAAGGCAAGCAAGGCATAAGAGTAATTGGATAACAGCCCCAAACCGAAGCACACCCCCAGGATCACATAAAGCCAGCGGGCTTTGGTTTGCGCCAGTCGAACGAATATGAAAAGAGTGGCGGCCGCCATCGTGGTTGCCAGTACGGAATGCGTGAGGTCACGCTGGGATTCCCATGCGATTTGCGGAATGAACATCAACCCCATCGCGGCGATGAGGCCGGTCAGATGACTGCCTGTGAGGCCTCGGGTTGTAGCGTAAGTGAAGGCGTAAATCGCGAAGAGCAGCACGTTCTTCAGCAAGGAAAGCGCAAGAATGGAAAGCCCGAAAACCTGGAAGAGAACGAGTTGCAGCCATGTGTAAAGCGGCGGTTGCGGGCCGTAGCCCCATTGAAACCTTTGCGCGAAGATGAGTTGGCCGCACTCGTCCACGTTCGCCACGGGAGACGCGATGAGGCGAATGAAGACGTGCGTGGTGAAGAGCGCCGCGAGCACGAGGAAGAAGCGCGTGGGCGAAGCCAACAGCCGCGGTACCCTTTCGTTCGGCTTCAAAGAAGGACTTATACGTTCCGCGTCGGGCACTTCGCTCTGAATAGCACGCATCTTTTGTTCTTATTAAACGCTGCGAAGGCGGCAGCGGAAGCGGGCTTTGGATAACAAGCAATCGATTGGCGACAAATGGATCTTGGCGTTTTCTACGCCGCCAGCCCCAGGTTCTTTACCACTTCCGTCGTCGAGTGCGCCTTGTTCAGCGTGTAGAAGTGCAGCCCCTCGACCCCTTCGCGCAACAGTTCCTCACATTGCTTGGTCGCGTACTCGATGCCGTAGGCCATCGTCGCGCTGTCGTCGTCGCCGAGTTGTTCGAGCTTGTCCAACATCGGTTTCGGAATGCCCGCGCCGCACAAGGTGGTGAACTTTTTGATCTGCGATGCCGAAAGGATTGGCAGCATGCCGGGCACGAGCGGCACCATCAGCCCCAGTTTCGCGACATGATCGCGGAACTCGAAGAAGTCGCGATTGTCAAAAAACAGTTGCGTGATGACGAAGTCCGCGCCGGCATCGACTTTCGCTTTCAGCCGCTGCCAATCGACGATTTTGCCTTCCTTGCACGCGATGTGGCCTTCGGGAAATCCGGCGGTGCCGATGCAGAAGCCGCCCATCTCCTTGATGAACGCCACGAGCTCGTACGAAAATTCAAACCCACCTGGCGTTTTCTGAAATTCGCCGACGCCCATCGGCGGATCACCGCGCAGCGCCAGAATGTTTTTGATGCCGCGCCGTTTTGCATCGACCAACACTTCGCGCAGTTGCTCCTTCGTCGAGTTCACGCAGGTGAGATGCGACATCGCCGTCAGCCCATGCTGGTTCTGGATGCTCTCGACGATGGAAAGGGTTTTGTCGCGCGTGCTGCCGCCGGCGCCGTAGGTCACGGAACAGAAATCCGGCTTCAGCTTCATCAGCGCCGGGATGGTTTTCTCCAGCAGATTGCGGTCGCCTTCGTCGGTTTTCGGCGGGAAAAACTCGAACGAGATGACGGGAGCCTTGCCGCGTTTGGCGTCGTGAATGTCGCGAATGAACTGCATGTGGCGTGAAATAGTGTGTGCTGCGCGGCGCGAGTGCAAGTCTGCGCGGCTGCGCCCGGCCGAATCGAAAACATGCTGCCAGTTTGCAACCGGCCAAAGCGCGCTGACTTCAGGACGCGTGATTCTTTTTCTTTGCTCGTTGGCATGGAGGGAATCCGGACTGCCGGTTTGCAACCGGCAGCACGTTAAGGATCAGGGACCGACCTGCTTCGTCAGTTTCTTAATCTCTTCGCGCAATGGCTCGAGGTCGGGATCTTTTATCGCCATTGCCAGAATCTCTTTTCGTTCGCCCGCAACGATCGCTTGTTGTAGCCATGCGATGGATTCGGCGGCGTCGCGCTGCATCTGGCACGTGTAGCACGCGAGATTGTAGTGAATGATCGGCTCGTTCGGAAATTTGCCGGCTACGGGCGAAAGCGCATTGAAAGCCGCGAGCACGCCGCCGCCAGTCGCGCGCCGCAAAGCATAAGCGTGGTGCAGCCAGCCCACCGGGCGCTCCGGCACCGCGGCAATCAGCGCGCGCGCCACTTTGGCCGCGGCGTCCCAGCGTTGATTTCTCGCGAGTGCCAGCCAGCGCGCTTCGAGTACGTCCGGGTGCGACTGCGACGCTGCGGTCATTTGATCCAGCTCGCCGAGCGCTTCCGCAGCGTCGCCGAGTTCCAGCCAGCCGACGGCGGCTTTCAGGCAGTGAATATCTGATGGAGGCAAATCCATTGGCGGAAGTTTAATAGAAACCGGGCACGAAATCACTCTGTACTTGGCCGGAACGAAGCAATTTGAACCGCAGATGGAGGACGAGGAACGACGATGCAGAAATCCTGGATGAAGGACAATTGGTCTCTGGGGTCAGACTCATCATTGGCTGCGCTCCCGCTGGATAGTTCGTCCGCATCGTCGTCCATGGTCGTGTGTCTGCGGTTCAATTGAATCTTCGGAGCGACATCACCGCACCGCGAGGACAGGACAGATCACTTCCAATCACAACATTTGCTGCGTTGAAAAATTATCCAGCCTGGCGTAC
>DATHKK010000072.1:0-3142 GCA_035489355.1 Candidatus Limnocylindria bacterium | reverse complement strand
ACTGCCGCGTTCGCAGGACACTCTCGAATCGTGGGTCGGTTCCCTGGAAGCGTACGGCGTGACCAATGTTTATCGCTGCCCCAAGGACACGAACCTCGTCCGGCGCTATAGTTACGCGATCAATGATTTCGTACTGCCCGGCATTCTGCCAGGCGTGGATTATTCCCGCCTTGTCAGCGTGCCTTCGACCTCTGACACGCTCTTAATGGCTGAAAGCGCTGGCAGCAATCTGGCGGTTGATCACTACCACTTTGCCGATCCGTCCGAAGGCTACGCGCCCAATGAGTTCGCCGGGCAGGTGGGCGTAACGCGCCATGACGCGCGGGCCAGTTACCTCTTTGTGGATGGCCACGCCGAGTCGCTGGTCTGGGGAACCCTTCGTAATGAACTGCACCGCAGTGGATCACGCTTCGTAAATCCCGGCGGGCATCAACCTTAACTTTGTTCCAAAAGTAATTCAGAAAATGAAATCAGAATTAGTGAAAATGTCCTTTGTCTGCGGCCTCTTTCTCAGCAACCAAATCTTGCGTGCTCAGCATGGCCACACCGATGTCGGCGCAACGAGCACCAATCAGAACGCTCAGCTCATCTGGGCCAACGGCGCGGACTTCGCCCTCACCTCCGGCTACGTGAAGTGGCTGGAGTTCACCAATGCCAACATCTACTCGAATCACTTCCAGGGGAACATCACCCACATCGTGCTGCCCGCGACGGCGCCAGCCGGTGGGCCGGCGCCTTTCGCTCCCGCGCTTGGCTCCCGCATCATCGGCATGGTTTCCTCTGTGAGCGGGCCATCCGGCGGCGAGTTTGGTTTCTGGGACTCCAACTTCACCAGCGGCCCGAAGATCGTCGTGCCGGTCGGCGGCACAAACACCAACACGTTCTTCATCTCGGCCAACACCGGAGCGCCCGGCGCCGATCCCTACGGTCACATCCACGGACGCCGTATGAGCTTGAGCAAGCCCGGACTCTATAAGGTGGGTTTCAAAGCGTTAGACATCTCAACCAACGGTGCGGGCGGCGGACCGATCCACACCCCTTCAGATGAACTACTCATTTACTTCCAGGCTGGTCTCACTCTCATGCCCCACCGGAGCAACGGATTCAACATCACCTACGGCTCCGTGGCCGGACGCAACAGTATCATCGAATACACCACCAACTTGACCCTCACCGACTGGACTGGCTTCGCCACCAATTTGGGCAATGACCATTTCCAAACCGTGATCGACACCAATCAAGGCGAGCTCCAGCGGTACTACCGGATGCGATTGGCGTTCCCATGAAACATTTCGGGGGCAAGCGCATGCGATGAACCGGCTGGTTTCGCAGCCCCGCTGGATTATCGACCCGCATGCGTTTGCACCCCGTTGCGGGTATCCCCGTTGCGCTGCCCGCCGCGCCGCAAGGCCCGACGAAAGATGTGCGTGACTGCGTATGGCGTTTTTTCTTCCACGCGTGATGACGGCCGCAATTCCGCTCCTGCGAAATCCTCACACGCTCTGCTCGTTTTCGCTCACGCAAAATGAGCGCCTTGTAAATTCTTGAACACTCAGCGCCGTCTCAAGTGGCCCTCAGGCGCGTGGTGAAAGGCGTGCATGAGTGCCATTCTCGCGTAACAGCATCACGCCGTGTCCCGCCACCATGTTTCGGCACCGTGATGATTCTCTCCATTCATCGGATCGTTGAAAGCGAGTCAGCCATCCGCGCGCACGCGTGGCATCGCTCCCGCTAAGGCTCGCCGTCCTGAATTGCGTGCCAAATGCAGTCATAACCATGAAAGACATTCGTGTCCCTGTTCGTTTCCTCCTGCCGCTTCTTTATCTGCTCGCGATGGCCGCGCCCGTGCGCGCGCAACATTTTAATGCGGGCGCCATCACCCGAGATCAAGGTGCGCAATTGTACTGGGCCAATGGCGCGGCCTTCGCCGCCAGTTCAGGGTATGTCCAGAGTATGACTTTTGCAGACAGCGGCACTTACGCGAATTACTACGGCTCTGGCCTTTCCCTCACCGCATTGCCAACGACCGTGGCCAACGGCGGACCTGTGGCCGGCTCCGCCGCGCTCAGTTCGTTCATCTCAGTGCGCATGACTCTCTTCAGCGCGCCGGAGGGAGCATCGTTCGCCTTCTGGGATACGGGTTCGCTCACGCCGACTTACAATCTCAGTGCCGGCGGCACTTCCCCGATGTGGGCGCTGAGCGACGCCTCGCTCGGGGCGGGCCAGCTTGATGGCGATCCATATGGCCACATTCACGGCCGGCGCTTCACCGCCACGATGCCCGGCGCTTACAGCATTGGTTTTGAATTGTTTGACACCTCCGGCAACGGCATCGGTGGAGATTTCATTCACCCACCGTCGGACATGTTCACGATGAACTTTCAGGCCGTGCCCGTGCCCGAGCCTTCGACGTTCGCGATGATTGCGCTCGGCGGAGGGATTTTCGTGGCCATGGCCTGCATGAGCAAACGAAGGAACTGATCTCCGCTTCGCAAAGTGACGGGTGCTCGACGCCGGTGCGCTTGCGCCATGTTCTTCCAACATTCACACTGCGGTGCGCTCCAGACGCGAGCGCCCAGTGAATGATGCATCGTGCCACCCCATTCGTTCTCACTTTGTTGAGCGGCGCCGCCGCTTTGGGCCACGAACTGGTGTGGACACGCCGTCTGATTGATTTGCTCGGCGCGAGTGCTGAGACGTTTTCCAAAGTCATCGGCTGTTTCTTTATCGGCCTGGCCTTGGGTGCCTGGTGTGCGGCGCGCTGGCCTGTTCCGAAGAATCCTTGGCGCGCGGTCGCCCTCGCTGAACTTGCCGTGGCTTTGCTGGCCTTGCCCGCGCTGGCGCTGGGCTGGGATGCGCTCAGCGCTTATCCACAACTACTCCGCTTCAAGTTGATCTTTTCCGTGCTGTTGATTGTGCCGCCCGCATTCGCCATGGGCCTGGTGCTGCCTTGGATGGTGGCGGCAGCGAACCCTCATTCGCGATCTGCCGGATTCCCGGTTTGGCTCTACGCATTGAACACCGTAGGCGGTTGCGTCGGAATCGTCGTCACGCTGCTCTGTGCGCTGCCGGCGCTGGGCCTCACTGTCACCGGCTTGTCGGCGTGCGCGTTGAATGTGCTGATAGCGGCGGTCTCGTTCGC
>DATHKK010000071.1:0-4180 GCA_035489355.1 Candidatus Limnocylindria bacterium | reverse complement strand
GCTGACGAGGGAACGACCACGCGCATTGCCCGCTGCCGCGCGATTGGCCCGCCAATGTTCACCCAAAAGCACGTATTGCATCAGGTCCAATAGGGCTGACTTGCCCGTGCCGAATTTGCCGGAAATCAGAATATCGTTGCTGACTTCCAGAATCTGGCGAAATCCATACCAGTTAAGGGCAAGGATACGGGTTAGCGAGACACGGCGGTCGTTCATACGTCCTCCCCTTCTGCTTCCGCTTCCGTCACGCGATACAGCGATGCCTGTTGCTCCCAAGCTTCCTGATTCTCAAACGGAATCACTCGTTGGAGTGTGGGCAGGATTTCCACTACTGATTCACCGAACCGCTGCGGGTCTTCATGGCGTTGAAAACGAATAAGCCTTTTTGCGCGAAGGCGAAGAATCATCTTCTCAAAATGTGAATCTTTCGGGGGCTCGATGTGTTCGAAGTAGAGTTTCAATCGGGCGAACACGAGGTTTGCCGGGATAACTACCGTTTCAACCGGTCGCGCCATGCGTTCCTCGTCGTAGATGCGCCAGAGCGTCAACAACAACAGCGTTTCATCCTTCGTGAATCGGCTCGTCAGGTTGCATTCTCCTGGAATGGGCCGGGCTTGGAATAGCGGACGATCTGGATCAGGAACGAGATCGAGGTTTAGCGGTGCGAGGTATTCCCGCAATTGAGGCTCATACTCGCGTGCAACCAGATAAAGCTGCCGTGCGCGACCGTCGTCTCCAAAAAGAACTCCAGTGCCGAGCAATTCCGCGAGCACTTCGCGAATTGCGGCACGGTCGTCTTCAGGAATATGCGCCCAAAATGATGGCCAGGGTAATGTCATGCGATGCGCTCCAACATAAATCGTTCAACTCTCCGTCCCGCCAGCGTGTCCACCGGGATTTTGTCAGGTTCGAGCCCGCTTTCTGCACGGGCGGGTCTTACGGCCCATCGCATCTGGCGATGCTGTGCGCTGCCATTCGCTCGCTCGAAAGCAAGCACTGCCAACAGGTCGAACAAGTCGTCCTCCGTATGCAGGCTAAGGTCCGCGCTCGAAACAGATGCCCCCTTCTTTGGCAGATGCTTCTCAATGAACCGAAACGCCCGTTGCGGTGTGATTGCGTTGAGATTCAAATGTCGAATCAAGTCTTGAGCTTCGCCGACATCGCCCGCTGAAGGCGGTTGAATTAAGGAAAGGTCCACACGAGGGCGTGCGCGCCTAATCGGTGCGAGTGAGTCTTGCCCGAAGAAGATCGAAACGTCTGGGCATAGCAAAGTCATGCCCGGTTCGCGACGAAGGTCGGCGAAAGACTGGCCGGCGTGATTGCCATCCGCTGTGTTGAGATATGCTTTGACCAGTTCCGGGCGCCGTCCGCGAATTTCGGTTTGGTAACGGTAGCGTTGCGAGGAGAGTCGGCTGAAATCAGCCATTCTCCCGTCAATCAAGCGCTGTTTCGTGGGGATGGCAGCCAACCCGTTTTCCAATTTGCGCAAAAACTTTTCGGCTTCGATGTATGCGTCGCTTGGGTCGAGACCCCGATGCTTTGCCAACCCGTCTGCGAGTCGCTGTTTGGCAAATGGATTTGCCAACGCGTCCTGAACAACGGCACGGGCTTGTCGCAAGCGCGGGATGAGACCGCCTTCCTGAAGAGCATCGTAGCAAACAATGTGCTCCCCAGCGTGAAATTCGACTAGGAAACGGTTGAGTGTTTCACTGGCGGTGGTGCTGGCGCGTTGGCGGTCCTCGTGTTTTAGAATCTGCGTCTCAACCGCGTGCATCTGATCCCCGGCCCGCTCTACGCGGTCGAGCAGTTCTTTGACCGTCTGACGAAATTCCTCGGGAGTGAGTCGGGCAGGATCGAGAGCGCCATCCATCAGCAGGGTCTGACAGATTGATCTCAAAGTGGCGGCAAAATCCTTTAATTCGGCAACGTGTTCGTCAGCGATTTCGCGCAACAACCGGATCAGCGGACGCACACGCGGAGTCAGCAAAACCCATCGTTCATCCAAGCTGACCGTGCGCTCTTGAAGCCAGCCGGCTTCCAGAAGCTTGTTGAAGATTTGTGCCGCTCTTTGCCGGAGGTCGGCGAGGTGTGCTCCTTCATCTTCACCCAATTCGGCGCGCGGGTGCAGCGCCAGGACTTCCCGAATCAATACCAGAGCATCATTTTGCGTGAGTTGGCCACCCTCGTCCGCGCTGAGTGCCAGCCGGTCGGCGCAATCCACGTAGATTGGTGCGGACGGCCTCGCCAACGGACGGAAGAATCCGCCGCCAACCACTGCCGAAAGCCGGTCGCTCAATTTTTTAACTTGGTCCATGCTGCAAAAATCTATTCTGCCGGATGGGACAAATACGGTCCTGCCCGAACACAATTCCTAACTTTACGAGCGGTGAGAACAGTCCCGGCATACGGCACAATCGCCCGTCCCAGCCTCAGTTTCTTCAGTCCTTCTCGAAGCCTTGCGTCAGGAATTTCAGGGTTTTGCAATTCTCCGAGATGGTGCGGGCGATGTTGTCTGGAATGCCACCCTCAACTCGGGCCTGAATCTCTAACGTCACTTCCACATCTGCATTGAGGAGGCTTGTTAGGTGCTGGAGAACCTCAGCCGAAACTTGGGCCGCATCGCGGTTCAAGCGCGCCGGGTCGAGCTTCACACTGCCGTAAAAGCGGGTTGGTTTTGTAGGCTGCGCGGGCGTCTGAGCACCAGAATCTCCGGGGCTGCTTGTCGTTGGTGCTTGGCCGCCCGGTGTTGCAACCGCCCCGGTAGTTGGCGAATTTGTTGGACGTTCGGCGTCCAGTTGGCGGAGGGCAACCTCTGGCTTAACGAGAAGCGCTGTCGAATCGGCATCAAGCGCTACGTTGCAGTTCGCGCGTAAACCGACAAAACGCTGCCGCTTCTCATCCCACGAATCGGCGATGGCAAAGGTTTCGGTGGTCCACGTTATTCGTGACAATCCATCTTGGATGCTCGCCACGAGAACGGCGGGGCTGCGCAGTCGCTGCAAGTAGGGATACTTTGCATAGTCCTCGGTCAACTGCTTCACCGAAACGCCATCGCCACGCCACAGTGGAATCTTGTCCAAATCCTGACGCAACAACGTCGGAGCATATTGTGACGCCATTTGCGTGTCCGATTTCAGTTTCTTGGATGCGCGCGCCGCAAGCGGATCAGGCCCGGACAACTTTACTGCCTGCCATTCCAAGGGAGACTGTGAAGTCGGCTGCGACGGGAAGATCAGCCAGCAGAACGTCTCACCAATGCGCCCTTTGACGGCCGTGTTCCACGTCGTTTTCTGGTTGGTAACTTGACGCATTTGAAAGCCGTCCAGCCCCAACTGATCCTTGTCGTGCTCAATGGACTCCCACGCGAGGTAGAGCCTCACAGCTTCATCTAATTCGGCAAGACGCGTGCGATCTGCGGCCAAAAACACAACTGCGTTTTTGAAAAGTCTTGGACTGTTGCCGCGTGAATCGAGAATGGCTTGAGCTTGCGCCTGGGCAGAATTGCCAGCCTCTTTGGCGTAGGTGTAATCCACTCCCAGCACCACAAGCTGTGTTTCCATTTCGTCGGGGATTTCACCGCTGTTCTTGGTGAACGCTCGTATCGCAAGAAAATCACCGCGCGCCTTCAAATCCTCCTGAACACGGCTCTTGATTTCTTCCGTGACCGAATCGGAATCGCGCTTCATCTGCTCCGCGCGATCCTCGGCGAGCTTGGTTACGGTCGGTTGCGTTGAATACCAGTAGCGAGCGTTGTCTTGATACAGGTACGTTGCGCTCTGTGCGAGGTGGCGCAGCGCGTCTCCGAAAATGCTGGGGCTTTCCCCCGGCTGCACACAACCCAGCTTGATCCGCCGGTCTTCAACGCCGCGATTCGCCGCTCCCGGAGTCGGGGCGGACGCAAGGAACAACGTGCGCGCAACCTTTCGTGCGGCGGCGTAGCGCCCGATTGTGCCTGATTTCTCGCGGTCGAGCTTTAGCGGGAGCGAACTTTCGCCGTCCACGTCCTTTTCAAGAACGGATTCCCACCCATCAGGCAGGAAGTGGATGATTTCTGAAATCACTCGCTGATCGAGCAAGGGAATATGGGCCGGCAGGATGAGTGGACTTGAATCGCCCTGCTCCCAAAGCGCGTGGATGACCGAAGCCATCAATCGCAGAACACCGCGCGTGCGCTGGAACT
>DATHKK010000070.1:0-4267 GCA_035489355.1 Candidatus Limnocylindria bacterium | reverse complement strand
CGACAACTCGTGAGGACGCGCCCGCCCGCACCACCAATCGCGTGGAAGTCATCGTTAATTCTCTTTCCGCAACGAA
The DNA here is from genome assembly GCA_035489355.1 of Candidatus Limnocylindria bacterium. Classification (GTDB taxonomy): domain Bacteria; phylum Verrucomicrobiota; class Verrucomicrobiia; order Limisphaerales; family SIBH01; genus JANNGC01. The sequence goes on along the minus strand of DATHKK010000070.1, from coordinate 4,191 downwards.
CCGCTTCTACCGCCTCGCCACGCCGATCACGAACTGAACGACGACTAGCCATCAAACTGCCTTCTGCGGTTGAACGCGCGGCCGTCTGCGTTCCATCCGCAACTCTCTGCAATTTCTCGCTTTGAGATCGAATATCTCCGGCTCAGGACTGGTCAGATTCCTTCAGACTCTGATACAAACAACACGACACCATGCTGACCATCTACGGCAACCGCTCGCGCTTTTGTGACGGAGTTTCGCGCCGCAATTTTCTGAAGATTGGCGCGCTCGGGCTGGGTGGACTCGCGTTGCCACAGATTCTCCAAGCGGAATCACTCACGGGCACGCACCGCTCGCACAAGGCCGTCATCATGATTTTCCTGCCGGGTGGCCCACCGCATCAGGACATGTTTGATTTGAAGATGGATGCTCCATCGGAAGTGCGCGGCGAATTTCAACCCATCTCGACGAAAGTTCCCGGCATCCAGATATGCGAACACTTGCCGCTCCTCGCCAAGCAGATGGACAAATGGGCAATCATCCGATCAATGGTTGGCGCGCTCGATGACCATGATGCGTTTCAATGCCTGACGGGCAGAACAGTACGGAATCAACCGCCCGGTGGTTGGCCGTCGCTCGGTGCTGTCGTCTCCAAACTACAAGGTTCTGTTAACAAATTCGTCCCGCCGTTCGTTGGCCTATCGCCAAAGATGGGCGAGATGCGCTGGGCCCGCGCCGGCGAACCTGGATTTCTCGGACCGGCCTACGGGCCATTCAAACCCGAAGGCGCGGGCAAGACCGACATGGTGCTCAATGGCGTGACCCTCGATCGCCTCGCCGACCGCAAGGCGTTGCTCGCCAGCTTCGATCAATTTCGCCGCGACGTGGACACCAGCGGCATGATGGAAGGTCTCGACGCGTTCAATCAACAGGCGTTCGGGCTGCTCACCTCCAGCAAACTTCTGGAGGCGCTCGACATCGAAAAGGAAGACCCGAAGGTGCGCGCGCGCTACGGCAAAGGCGATCCGAAGAACCGCGACGATGGCGGCCCGAAGTTAATGGAACATTTTCTCACAGCGCGGCGGCTCGTCGAAGCGGGCGCGCGCTGCGTCACGTTGGCGTTCAGTCGCTGGGATCATCACGGCAAGACTTTCGATGCGTTGCGTCAAGATCTTCCAATGTTGGACCAAGGCATAACCGCGCTTGTGCAGGATTTGCACGCTCGTGGTTTGGACAAAGATGTTTCCGTCGTCGTCTGGGGCGAGTTCGGCCGCACGCCGACGATCAACAAGGATGGCGGACGCGATCATTGGCCGCGCGTTTCCTGCGCGCTGCTCGCCAGCGGCGGCATGAAGATGGGCCAGGTCATCGGCGCAACCGATCGTCTCGGCGGCGAGGTGACGGAGCGCCCTGTGCATTTCGGCGAAGTGTTCGCGACGCTCTATCACAACCTCGGTCTCGACGCGAACAAGGTCACACTGGACGATCTCTCCGGGCGTCCGCAGTTCCTCGTCGATAACAATCACCAGCCCATTCGCGAATTGATCTGAAGTCATGCTGACGATCAACGGTCCATCCTCAAAATTCTGCGACGGCGTTTCGCGGCGAAACTTTTTGAAGATCGGTACGCTGGGTCTCGGCGGACTCGCGCTGCCCGAGCTTTTCCAGGCGGAAGCAGCCTCCGGCATTCGCCGTTCGCACAAGGCGGTCATCATGATCTACCTGCCGGGTGGCCCGCCGCACCAGGACACCTTCGACATCAAAGCGGATGCACCCTCCGAAATTCGCGGCGAGTTCAAATCGATGCGCACGAATGTTCCGGGCATTGAGATTTGCGAACACTTGCCCCGCATAGCGAAAATGGCGGACAAGCTCGCGTTCGTTCGCAGCGTCGTCGGCGCGGAGGACAATCACTACGACTATCAATGCCTGACCGGACGGTTGAAGCGCGGCGAACCACCGGGGGGCTGGCCGTCCATTGGCTCGGTTGTTTCGAAGTTGCAAGGATCGACGGACCCGGCGGTCCCGCCCTTTGTCGGGCTGGAGCCGGTGATGCAGCATCGGCCTTACAACAGTTCAGGCGCGGGATTTCTTGGCGTGCCGCACCGCTCGTTCCGTCCCGCGGGTGAAGGAAAATCCGACATGGTGCTCAATGGCGTCACGCTCGATCGCCTGAACGATCGCAAGGCGTTACTCGCAAGCTTCGATCGTTTTCGCCGCGACGTGGATGCCAGCGGTGCGATGGAAGGTCTCGACGCATTCAATCAGCAAGCGTTCGGGGTGCTCACGTCGAGCAAGCTGCTGCACGCGCTCGATCTCGGCCGCGAGGACAAACGCGTCATCGAACTTTACGGCAAAGGAGATCCCAAGCCGCATGGCGACGCCGCGCCGATGTTGACCGAGCAATTCCTCATGGCGCGCCGCCTCGTCGAAGCGGGCGCGCGCGTGGTGACGGTGGCGTTTGGCTTCTGGGATTATCACGGGAAGAATTTTGATAACGCCCGACGGGATCTGCCGCTGCTCGATCGTGGCGTCACCGCGCTCGTCGAGGATTTGCACGACCGTGGATTGGACAAAGACGTTTCGGTGATCGTCTGGGGCGAGTTCGGCCGCACGCCGACGATCAACAAGGACGGCGGACGCGACCACTGGCCGCGCGTGTCTTGCGCATTGCTGGCAGGCGGCGGGATGAAAACCGGCCAAGTCATCGGCGCCACGGATCGCCTCGGCGGCGAGGCTTCGGAACGGCCGGTGCATTTTCAGGAAGTGTTCGCGACGCTGTATCACAACCTCGGCATCGACGTGAACAAAGCGACGATCCATGACCTGACTGGCCGTCCGCAGTTCCTCGTGGACAACAATTACCAGCCGATGCGGGAACTGATTTGAAGATGATTTCAACGAACCCGCGAGAGCGAATGAAACGCCGAACAATTGCTGGTTCCCCTCTCCCTTCAACGGGGAGAGGGGTCAGGGGTGAGGGGTGGTTGGTCTCGCAGCGCTCGTTTGGAAATGAAAGCGCCTCGTCGTCATCACCCCTCACCCCAACCCTCTCCCCGTTGAGGGGAGAGGGCGCCTGGCGACACGTCGTCATGCTCGTTTGCGTTTGGGTCGCGTTCGCTTTCGGCGCCAAACTGAATGCGGCTTCGAAGCCGCAAGCGGCCACGCCCAAAATCGTTTCCTTACAATTCGAAGTCAGCGGTGTGAACGCTTCCAACACACTGCGCTTACGCGGCGGCGATGCGCGGCGGCAACTGCTCGTCACCGCGAAGCTCGACGACGGCTCGGCCCGCGATTACACGCGCGCGGTGAAGTTCGAAGTGAAGCCCGCGAACATCGTGAAGATCGACGCGACTGGCTTCGTGACGCCCCTCGCGGACGGCACGGCAACCATCACTGCGAAAGCGCGCGACGGCGTGAGCGGGTCGTTGACCGTGAAGGTCGAGCAATTCAAAACTGTCACGCCCATCAACTTTGGAAACCAAATCGTTCCCATCTTCACCAAGACCGGATGCAATGCCGGCGGCTGTCACGGCAAGTCCGGCGGACAAAATGGTTTCATGCTCTCGCTGCTCGGCTTCGAGCCAGCGGAAGATTACGAGCATCTCGTCAAAGAAGCGCGCGGGCGCCGGCTGTTTCCCGCCGCGCCGGATCGCAGTTTGTTGCTGATGAAAGGCACGGCCACGTTGCCCCACGGCGGCGGCAAGCGCCTTGATCCAAACTCGGACGATTACCGCCTGATCGTGCGATGGATTAACCAGGGCATGCCTTTCGGGCATACGAATGATCCTGTGGTCGATCACATCGAGGTTTTTCCAAAAGAACGCATCATGTCGCTCGCCGGCGAACAGCAACTCGCGGTCGTGGCGCGTTACACTGACGGCCGGACGGAAGACGTGACGCGCAGCGCGCTCTACGAACCGAACGATAAGGACATGGCCAAGAGCGAAGAGAACGGCCTGGTGAAGTTGTACCAACAGCCAGGTGACGTCGCGATCATGGTGCGTTATCAGGCGAAGGTGGCGGTGTTCCGCGCCACCATTCCGCTGGGCGTCGCGGTGACAAATCTTCCTGTCGCGAAGAATTTCATCGACGAACTCGTGTTCAAGAAGTTGAAGACCATCGGCATGCCGCCGTCAGAAAATGTTGATGACGCGACGTTCCTTCGCCGAGTGACGATCGATGTCGCGGGCCGGCTGCCGGATGCGGATG
>DATHKK010000069.1:0-3163 GCA_035489355.1 Candidatus Limnocylindria bacterium | reverse complement strand
CCGTCATCACTTCATCAGCGATCAACAGGGCGCCGTCACTGCGCACAACTTCGGAGACATCGCGCAAGTAACCGGCGGGATGCGCGATCATTCCTGCCGCACCTTGGATCAACGGCTCTACCGCGAATGCCGCGTATGGATTCCCGCGCTTTCGCTGCTGCACAAACTTCGCTTCGACTTGCGAGACGCACTCACGTTTGCACCGCACATACTCGCGCGCATCGCGCCGCTCGGGCGTCGCGCGATTGAACGGACAGCGGTAACAATAAGGCGAAGGCGCCTTGTCCGTTTTGAAAAGCAATCCCGAATAGCTTTTGTGAAACAGATCGATGTGACCAAGGCTCACCGCGCCCACTGTGTCGCCATGATAAGCGCCGTCGAGCGAGAGAAAGCGCGGCTTGTCGGAGCGGCCAGAGCGGCGCGTGAATTCGTAAGCGAGCTTCAACGCTACTTCCATGGCTGTGGACCCATCGTCAGAGAAGAAAACCTTGGCGAGTTTGGTGCGCTTTTCGAGAGTGCCTCGCATTGGATTCGCAGCCTGGATCAATTTTTCGGTAAGCAAACTGGCCGGCTCGTTGGCAAACCCCAGCGCCGATGAGTGCGCAATTTTTCCCAACTGCCGCGTAATCGCCGCGTTGAGTTTCGGATGATTGTGCCCGTGCAGGTTCGTCCAAATGGACGAGTTGGCATCGAGATACTCGCGTCCTCGAACGTCACGCAACACAGCGCCGTCGCCGTTCGCGATCACGATCGGTTCGCGTCGAAGCCAGTCCTTCATCTGCGTGAAGGGATGCCAGACGTAGCGATGGTCGAGTTCCGCCAGCTTATGCACGCGAAAGGTTTAGCGCAGAGATGCGGCGACGCGGAGAGAAATCACGAGCGTGGCCTTGGGCATGTTTTCAACACGTTCACAAGCTGATGAACATCTTCTGTCGTGTGATCCGCAGTGAGTGTGATTCGCAACCGAGCTTCTCCTCGCGCGACGGTTGGGAAGCGGATGGCCGGCACGAAAACGTGGTGGTCACGGAGATAATGTGCCAGCGACATGGCGTCCGCTTCCGCTCCCACGATGAGAGGCACGATGGCGCTTTGCACAACGGGAACTTTGAAATCGGTTTCAACGAGTGCGTTTTTCAATTGATCAACCAACGACCAGACATGCACGCGACGTTCTTCGCCTTCACTCGATTGCAGGAGTTGGATTGCCGCGCGAGCCGCAGCCGCAGCGGCCGGCACCGGCGCGGTCGAGAAAATGAAACTGCGCGCGCGGTTTACGAGCAGATCGATCAGTGAGCGGCTGCCGCAAACGTAACCACCACTAGCGCCCAGTGCTTTGCCGAGAGTGCCCATTTGGATCTCGATGCGTTCGCTGACCTCATGCGCTTCGGCTAGCCCGCGTCGCTGGGCGCCGAACAAGCCGGTCGCGTGCGCTTCATCGATCATCAACCATGCACCGTGACAGTCCTTCAACTCCACGATGTCTCGGAGCGGCGCGAGATCGCCGTCCATGGAAAACACACTTTCAGTGACGATCAGCACGCGCGGTTTTCGACTTTGAACTTTGGACTCTGCACCTTGGACTCGTGCGCTTGCCCAGCGGAGAATGCGTTCGAGATCATTGAGATCATTGTGAGCGAACACACGGAGCTTCGCACCGCTGAGCCGCGCGGCATCCACGATGGAGGCATGAACGAGCTTATCCAAAACGATCACGTCCTCCTTCCCAACGAGCGAGCCGATGGTGCCCAGCGCGGTCGCGTACCCGGTGGAGAAGGTGAGCGCGGCTTCGGTGCCTTTGAAATTGGCCAGCGCCTCTTCCAATTCGTGGTGCGGCGCCAACGAGCCGCAGATAAGCCGAGACGCGCCGGTGCCAGCACCAAATTTTTCCACAGCTTTGATCGCTGCCTCCTTCAAGGCCGGGTGATTGGCGAACCCAAGATAGTCATTGGAGGAAAAATTCAGCAACGTGCGGCCGTCCGCGATGATGCGCGTTCCTTGTGGCGAATCCACGCGGCGCAGTTCCCGATGCAGCCCCGCGCCGCGAATGCTTTCCAGCTCGCGCTGCAACTCCAATTCAAAGTCCGACATCAGCGGAAGTGTTTTCGATTCACGTCCACGGCGCAATGCGGCTGTCGAGCTGGAAGACCTGGCCGGAAATATTTTGCGTGGTGGCAAGGAACACGATGAACCGCGCCACCTCTTCGACTGAGTTGATGCGACCAAGTGCGTTGCTCTGCGCAAAGGCTTCGAGCCGTTCGGCGCTCATGTGTGCCGTCATGTTTGTCGACATCACGCCCGGAAAGATCGCGTTCACGCGTACGTTGCGAGAGCCGAGTTCTTTCGCGAGCGAGTGCGTGAGACCCACCAAACCAGCTTTCGCCGCGGCGTAGTTCGATTGCCCCGCTGGCCCGCTGCGCGCGCCGAAGCTGGAGATGTTGATGATGTGTCCTTCGCGCTGGCGCATCATCGATCGCGCGACGGCTTTCGAGCAGAGGAATGCGCCGCGCAGATTCACGTCGAGAACGCGTGTCCAATCTGCGTCCTTCAGTTGCGAACACAAAGCGTCCGCGGTCACGCCGGCGTTGTTGATCAACGCGTCAATTCGACCAAATCGTTTCGTAACGCTGCCGACCGCGCGGTCGATCTGCTCGGGCTGCGTGACATCGAGCGCAAGGGACGAATCTGTGTCCGCAGCCAAAGCACGGATGCCAGCGATCACGTGCCAGTCCGACGAAGCAAACTCATTCAGCAACGCGCGACCTAACCCGCCGCCCGCGCCGGTAATCAGCACCACTCTTTTTGGTTTCTCCTGGCTCATGCGACGGGAGCAACCCACGCGCCCCGAATCATCGAAGCGGAAACATCGCCGCGATGGTCGAGAACGGCTCGGTGAGGATGGCTGGATTTGCGATGCGGCACAGCGATTAAGTCAGCGCGTGCTCCGGTTGCAAGACGCCCCAATTCTCGTGGACGGCCGAGCGCTTTGGCGGCGTTGACAGTCACCATTTCAAGAATCCGTTTCGGTTTGAGGGCCGGGAAGCTGTTCGCGAGCACACGCATTTCGGAAAAAAGATTCAGCGCAAACGGCTCGCCGCGCAGCTTCGACATCGTGGCCATGCTGTCCGTGCCGAGACAGACATTGACGCCCGCGGTGTCCATCTCG
>DATHKK010000068.1:0-6204 GCA_035489355.1 Candidatus Limnocylindria bacterium | reverse complement strand
TCTCGACTACCTGCGGCTGCACCCAAAACTGGAGCGCAAGAAGCTCGACTCGCTCCAGACCATGCTGCACAGCCGGCTCGCCGCGCCGTGGATTTGTTTCGTGGTGGTGTTGATCGCCGTGCCGTTTGGAGCGTTGCCCGGACGGCGCAATGTTTTCGTCGGTGTGGCCTCGAGCATTTTCATTTGCTGTCTGTTCTTCCTCACCAAAGAACTATCGCTCGCGCTGGGGAGCGGAGGATACGTGCCGGCGTGGCTGGCGGCGTGGGCGCCGAACATCTTGTTCGCGAGCACTGGGATCGTGCTGCTACAGCGAGTGCGCTAACGCCCACTACGACACATTGCGGCGACACCAGGGAGCGTCCTCTTTATCGTGGAACCGGTCGTTTGTCACGCGGCGTCCGGGCATCGGCTGGAGAATTCACCACACTCGCGAGCAGCGTGTTCAGGTTCGCCGTGTCGTCGTCGAGCAACTGTTCGCAGGCCACGCAGACGTTTGGATTCCGCGGGCTGCTGGCAGTCATTTTCCCGGCACAACACCGGCAAATTTGCAGCGGCATAGACGTCTTTCCCCGTTCGACCGTATTCCTCACTCGCACCTCCCCGGCGATCGACATTTGCAACGCACTCCCCTGACTGCAATTCGAAGTTATTACCAATTCACATGGGTAAATGAGCGTAGGCTCCGTGGCAGGATTTCTTCTTCATCCGCTGGTTGGGGAAACGCATTCCGCTATTCCGTCCGCGCTAACTTTGCTTCAATCACTCCGCGTGACCGACGAACTCACCGAACTCAGACAGCGCCACGAGCGGCTCAAGCTGCTCTACGACGTGAGCAATACTTTGCACTCCTCGCTTGATGCGCAGGAGGCGCTTCGTCTCATCGTCAGCGAAGCGGTGCGGCTCACTCGCGCTAACAGCGGCTCCGTCGCGCTCTTCAATCCTACCTCGAACTCACTTACTATCGAGGCCTCGCACGGATTGCCGCCGGAAGCGCTGGCATTGAGCATGCCCGTCAGCGTTGGGATTACCGGCTGGGTCGCGCGCCATGGCAAATCGGCGCGCGTTGCCAATGTCCGCGTCGATCGCCGTTACATCGCGTTGCGCCCCGAAGTGCGTTCGGAACTGGCCGTGCCGCTCGAGGTGAATGGCGAAGTGCGCGGCGTCATCAACGTGGACTCGGATCGGGAAGGCGCGTTCAGCGAAGAGGACGAATCGCTGTTGCAGGAACTGGCGCGCCAGGCCGCCAAGGTCATTCACCACACCTGGCTCTACGAACAGATTCGTTTCAAAGCGCGCATGTTCGAGTCGCTCGTCAGCATCAGCCAGACGATCAATTCCACTTTTAACCTCGACGACGCGTTGCGGGCCATCACGAGCGAAGTGTGTGTGCTGATGAAATGCAAAATGAGTTCACTGCTGTTGCTCGACACGAGCGGCGCGTGGCTCGATTTGCGGGCCAGCCACGGCGCGGGTTCTAATTACATCAGCAAGCCGCGATTGAGCGCCGCCGAAAGTCTCGTGGGCGTCGTGATGCGCCGCAAGAAACCGCTGCAGGTCGAAAATGTCCAAACGTCTTCGCGCTATCAGAATGTTGAAGTGGCGCGCGGCGAAGGGCTTACTTCGTTGCTCAGCGCTCCGCTCATGTTCAAAGACGAGGCCATCGGCGTGCTCAATGTTTACACGGGTGAGAGCTACACTTTTTCCAACGAGGAAATTCAAATCCTCACCGCACTGGCGGAGTTATCGGCGCTCGCGATCGAGAAGGCGCGCCTTTACGAGCGCGTGGTCGATGTCGAGGAACAGTTGCGCCAGAGCGAAAAACTCTCCGCGCTCGGGCTGCTCGCCGCGGAAGTTGCGCACGAGATTCGCAACCCGCTCACAGTGATGAAGATGCTCTTTCACTCGCTGGATCTGCAATTTCCGCCGGGCGATCCCCGCAGCAAGGACGCCGAAATTATGCGCGAGAAGATGGACCACCTGAACAAGATCGTGGAACAGATCCTGGACTTCGCGCGCACCACTGAACCAGACCTGCGCGCCGTGAATCTGAATCAACTCATCAGCGACCTGGCGTTGCTCGTGCGGCACAAGCTAACGAACCAGAACATTCGCTTCGAACAACAGTTGGCAAAAGATCTACCGGACATTTCTGCCGACGCTGCGCAGTTGGAACAGGCGTTCCTCAACCTCACGCTGAACGCGGTGGAAGCGATGGCGGACGGCGGGCAGTTGACCATTGCCACCAAGGCATTGCGGCTTCCGCGCGGCAGCCGTGCTCCAACGCATGTGCATATCGAGTTCATCGACACCGGCGCCGGGATGACCCCCGAGGTGCGCGACCGCGTGCTCGATTCGCTGCTCAGCACCACGAAGCAAAAAGGAACGGGACTGGGACTGGCGATCGTCCGCCGCGTCGTGGAAGCGCATCGCGGGAAATTCAAAATTCGTTCTGCGCCGGGACGGGGAACAACGATGGCGATTACGCTGCCGCTGTGAGCCGGAGAGAAATTCCAAATCCTAAAAAACAAATCCCAAACAAACATCAAATTTCAAACGCCAAAACCGTCGGCTCAGAGTGGCGCAGCGTGAGAGCGCAGGGGCTGGCCGGTAGTTGACCGTTTCACGTCCGGTGCATTTTTCTCAATTGGGCCGTTGGAATCTGTTTGGGATTTGGAGTTTGCGATTTTGGATTTGTTTGTTGGGGATCATTCGCTCGCGTCCATTTCGAAACGCGGGATGCGCGTCAGCACTTTGCGTCCGCGCTCGTCCACGCCGATGTAGCTGCCTTCCGCCACCGCCGTCATCGTGTCATTCAAATGAAAACTGTTGTAGGAGAAACTTTCGCCCGGCTCGATCTTTGGGAACTGCCCGACCACGCCGTCGCCTTCCACGGCAGTGATTTCCCCACGCGAGTTCTTCACGACCCACTTGCGGCCCTTGATGGTCACTGACACGTCGCTGTCGTTGTGAATGGTGATGAAGTAGGCGAAGCAATGCGGACGATCCTCCGGCGTTTGCGCGTCGCGATGATGGATGACGCGGTCCACCGTTACGCGCAGTCCGGGCAATTCAAGGAAATCGGTCTTCACGGTCACGCATCAATGTAACGGACCCGACCGCGCTTTCACGCACGAAGTGCTGCCGCGAACGCAAGCTTGCGCGGCGACCTCTCGTCGCGTTTTGTTTGGCGGATGCGAATCCAGTTCTGCGGCGCCACGCGTACGACCACCGGCTCGATGAATTTGTTGGAAGTGAATGAGCAACAGATTTTGCTCGAATGCGGCCTGTACCAGGGAAAACGCGACGAATCGATTGAGCGAAACCGGACGTTTCCGTTCGACCCATCAAAGATTTCCGCGGCCATCGTCAGTCACTCGCACATTGATCACGTCGGGAACTTTCCCAACCTTTGCCGCAAAGGTTTCGTTGGAAACATTTATTGCACCTTTGCGACCCGCGACCTTGCGGCCATCATGCTCGAGGATTCCGCGCAGATTCAACAGGACGACGCGGCGTTCATTTCCAGACAACGGGCCAAGCGGGGACTGCCGCCTGTTGAACCACTTTACTCGACGGAAGATGCGCAGCGCGTGGTCCAACAATTCGTCACGTTCAACTACGATCGGCCCATGCCCATCGCCAACGGCGTGACGCTCACCTTCCGCGATGCCGGCCACATCCTTGGCTCTGCTCAAGTCGTGCTCGACGTGAACGAAAGTGGCCGCCGGTTCCGCTATCTTTTCAGTGGCGATGTGGGCCGCGGCCACGATGAGATTCTTCGCGATCCGGAGCCGGTCGAGAACGTGGATTACCTCCAGGTCGAGTCTACGTACGGCGGTCGCGACCACACGTTGAAGACTGATTCCGTCGAGCAACTCGTACGACTAATCAACGAAACGGTCGCGCGGAAAGGGAAGGTGATCATTCCTACATTCGCCGTCGGTCGCACGCAGCAACTTGTCTTCACGCTGCACCAACTGACGCTGGCCGGGAAAATTCCGCGTCTCGCCATGTTCGTGGACAGCCCGCTGAGCGTGAACGCCACCGAAGTCTTTCGCCTTCATCCCGAGTGCTTCAACGAAGCGACGTATCGCTTCCTGCGCGAGAAGGCGAACCCGTTCGGCATGGAGAACCTTACCTACATTCGCGAGGTCGCTCATTCGATGAAGCTGAACGAGTTGAAAGACCCGGCGATTATCATGAGCGCCTCCGGTATGGCTGAAGCGGGCCGCATTCGCCATCACTTGAAGAACAACATTTGCGATCCAAATAACCTAATCCTCTTCGTCGGCTATTGCGCCGAACACACGCTCGGTGCGCAAATCGTGTCCGGCCGTTCGCCCGTAAATATCTTCGGCGAACCTTATGAAGTGCGGGCGCGCGTGGCATCGCTCGACGCGTTCTCTGGACACGCCGACCGAACAGAGTTGAAGCGCTACGTGTCGGCGATCGCCGGCGACATCAAGAAAATCGCCGTCGTGCATGGCGAGGAATCGCAGGCGCTGGCCTTCGTGGAGACGTTGAAGCAGATGAAGCCGAAAGCGGAGGTGTTTGCGCCGGTTTACAAGCAAGTGGTGGAGTTTTGAACGGGTACGCTCGCTCGCGACACTCACCCTTCCGGATCGTCGAGGATTTGTTTGAGCCGATCCGCCAGAGCGGTGGGAAACTTGTTTAACCAGCCTCCATCCCATCACGCGTGTTGCGCAACCACAGCGTTTCCGCCCACGATGGCGTAACGGACGCCCCCCGCGTTCAACGCGCCCGCGGCGCGTTGCAGTCGGCGACGGACCTGTTCGAACACCACTTCCGGGATGCGTCGGTCTTCCAACGAAAGCTGGAATTCAAACCTCCGTTCCCCTACATCTGCGCCATGTCTGATCTGAAACTGTCAACGCTCTCGGTCATTCTCGGTTTGATCGTGGCGTTGCCCAGCGTCTTCGGTCTGCTGAAGCCCAGGGCCTTCGCCGCCGCGGCCCGCAAATTTCCGCGCTACACGCCCGCGGGCTATGTGCTCACGCTGCTCGGAACGGCGTGGTTTCTTTACTACGTCAGGCAGGAGTCCGTCGCTGACTTCGCGAGCATGAAAAAGATTTTTTACTTTGTCTTCAGCGCCGTGGGCATCGGCACCTGCTTCTTCGTGCGCGACTTTTTGCCCGTGCGCGGGCTCGCAGTGGTGTTCCTCCTCGCCGCGAAGTTGATGGCGGACACGGCGCGCTGGGAAGACACCGATTGGCGGCTGGTGATTTCCACTTGGGCTTACCTGCTGGCCATCGCAGGAATGTGGTTCACCATCTCGCCCTGGCGTTTGCGTGACATCCTGAACTGGTCGGTCGCCACGGAATCGCGCACGCGGCTGACGAGTGGCGCGCGTGTGGCGTTTGGATTGTTCGTGATCGTCCTCGGGTTGACGGTGTTCAAGACTTCCGAGCAAAAGACGGCCGAACAACAAGCGTCGCGGCCATCTGAAGCGCTGATTCGTAGTTAACCGTGAGCCGGGGGCGCATCCTTGTCATTCGCGGCGGCGCCATTGGCGATTTTATTCTGACGCTTCCGGCGGTGACGGCGCTGCGTAAGCAATTCCCGCAAACACACATCGCGGTGCTGGGCTATCCGCAAATCGCCGCGCTGGCTGAACTGAGCGGGAGCGCGAGCGAAGTGCGTTCGATCGAAGCGCGTGCGCTCGCCGGGTTCTTTGCTAGGAAAGGCGAACTGGACCAGGCGCTCAGCGAATGGTTCGGTGGATTCAACATCATCGTGTCGTACCTCTACGATCCCGACGAAATTTTCCGCGAGAACATGGCGCGATGTTCGAAGGCGCAATTTATCGCGGGACCGTATCGCCCGAACGAAGGCGAGAACCTTCACGCCACGGATGTTTTTCTGAAACCGCTGGAACGCCTCGCCATCTTCGGCGCCGATCCTGAGCCGCGATTGAACATCACCTTGAAAGACCGGACGGAGGCTGAAGTGACGCTCGCGGTTCATCCCGGCAGCGGTAGCGAAAAGAAAAATTGGCCGGAAGAAAAATGGACTGAACTGCTAAGGCGCATCGCCCTCGAAACTTCGTGGCGCGTCCTGCTGGTCGGCGGCGAAGCCGAGCAGGAACGCTTGCAGCGACTGGCCTCGCTGCTGCCAATCGAACGGCTCAACGTCGCGATGAATCTTCCCCTGACGGAACTCGCCGCGCGACTGGCGAATTGCGAC
>DATHKK010000067.1:0-4833 GCA_035489355.1 Candidatus Limnocylindria bacterium | reverse complement strand
CCCCTACATCGTGGTGGACGAAGTGCGCTACAACGACAAGCTGCCGTGGCCTTTAGGCGCGGACGGAGATGGCCCGTCGCTCCAGCGGCGCGCGCCCACGGTTTACGGCAACGAGCCGACGAACTGGTTTGCCAGCGGTATCACACCCGGCGCGCCTAACTTTTTCAATCAACCGCCGAGCGTCGCTATCACGTCACCGACCAACGGCGCGACTTTTGAAGTGCCTGCGGTCATCGCGCTCACCGCGAACGCGAGCGATTCGGACGGTGGCATTCTGCGTGTCGAATATTACGAAGGGGACATCAAGCTGGGCGAGAGCACCAGCGCGCCATTTGGTTTTATTTGGTCCAATGCTTCCGTGGGTGCGCACACTGTAATTGCCAAGGCCCGTGATAACGGGCTGGCGGTCAGTTCCTCGGCGCCGATCACGATCACGGTCACGCCGCCGCCGTTCGGCACGGGCATCGGTTTGCGCGGCGATTACTTCGACAACATTGACCTCACGGGCACGCGCGTGCGGCGTATCGATCCCGTCGTCAATTTCGATTGGGGCACCGGCTCGCCGGATCCGTTGCTTGCTGCCGAGACGTTCAGCGCACGCTGGACGGGCCAGGTTCAGCCGCGCTTCAGCGAGACCTATACGTTCTACACGGTGAGCGACGACGGCGCGCGGCTCTGGGTGAACAACCAACTCATCATCGATCGGTGGGTTGACCAGGGGCAGACCGAGTGGCCTGGATTCATTTCGCTGCAAGCCGGCCAACGCTACGACATCCGCATGGGGTATTACGAAAACGGCGGCGGAGCGGCGGCTCGCTTGTTCTGGTCTTCACCGAACGTGCCGAAGGAACTCGTCCCAAGCTCGCAGCTTTATCCGCCCGCCGGTTCCAACTTGCCGCCGGTGGTCGCGCTGACCGCGCCGGCCACGGGTTCGGTATTTGTAGCGACGGCGCCGATCAACATTGTGGCCGACGCCACCGATCCGGATGGCACGATTTTCAAAATGGAGTTCTTCGCCAACGGTGCAAAGCTCGGCGAAGACACCTCGAGTCCGTTCAGCTTCGCGTGGACCAACTCGACCGACGGAACCTACTCGTTGGTTGCTCTCGTCACAGACGACAGCGGCATCAGCCGCACCAGCGCACCGGTGAATGTCACCGTTGTTGCCGGTTTCACGACCAACCGGACGATGATTGGTGCGACCGCGATTTGGAAATATCACGACCAAGGCGCGGATTTGGCCAGCGCGTGGACCGCTCTGGCGTTCAATGATTCGGGCTGGAGCAATGGCGCCGCGGAGTTGGGCTACGGCGACGCTTCCGAGGGACGGCCTGAATCCACGGTCGTCGGTTTTGGGCCCAACTCCGCTGCCAAATACATCACCACCTATTTCCGGCGCACCTTCACGCTGACCGATGTTGCTTCGTTCAGCGCGCTGAATCTCCGCGTGATGCGCGACGACGGCGTGGTGGTTTACCTGAACGGTTCCGAAGTGTATCGCGATCCGAACATGCCCGGCGGCCCGATCAATTATCTCACTCCGGCCCTCAGTTCCCTCGGTGGCGTGGATGAGTACACCTTCCTTTCTGCCTCGATAAATCCGGGCTATCTGGTCCTCGGCACCAATATCCTCGCTACCGAAATTCACCAGAACAGTGGCGGCAGTTCCGACATCAGCTTCGCGTTGGAACTCACCGGCGTGCAAAGTTTCATTACGCCTTACTTGATCACGCAACCGACGAATCAGACTGTGGCCGAGGGAACGAACGTGACTTTCTCCGCGAGTGCTGGAGGCAGCGCGCCGTTGTTCTACCGATGGAGATTTAACGGAACGAACGTAAACGGCGCGACGAACGCGACCTTCATCGTCTCCAACGTGCAACCTGCTCACAGCGGCAACTATGTCCTCGTCGTGAGCAACACGGCGGGATCGATCACTAGTTCCGTCGCGGCGCTCACCGTCACGAATCCCGATACGGACGGCGACGGCCTGCCGAACTGGTGGGAACTGGCTTACGGCCTGAATGAAAACAGTGCGGGAGATGCCGCTCTGGACATCGACGGCGACGGGATGACGGCGCTGCAGGAATACCGCGCGGGCACGAATCCGAACGACGCGTTGAGCGTGTTGCGGTTGCGGGTCACTTCGCTCGTGCCGCTGCAGATGCAGTTCGTGGCGCAGTCGAACTTGCCGTACTCGGTGCAGTTCAACACGAATCTCGCGACAGCGCCCTGGTTGATGCTGAGCAACGTGGTGGGCCAATCGCAGGTGCGCACGGTGTTGGTGTCAGATCCGAATCCCGCGACGAACCGAACGCGCTTCTATCGGGCGGTGACGCCGTAGCTAGGATTGGGGTTCTTAATTCTAATCTTACTCACACTCCCACTTCGGGAAACAGCCGGGAGATCACGAGAACGATTAGACCGGTTGCGAAACCTGCGGAGCGCGGCTCTCCCCAGCCGCAACGTGTGGCTGGTTCGTGCGGGCTGCGGCTCAGGAGAGCCGCGCTCCAAGACTCAGACTGGCTTCTCTACTTCGAAATAACCGTCGAGCCTTTGTCCGACGATGTCTTCGGCGCTGCGCTGCCGTCCTTACGATATTCCGCCTTCGCTCCCGGCAGCCATTTCTTCAAGTCAGCGATGCGTTGTGAATCGACGAGATGCGTCCGCAGCAATGACGGTCCTTGCGACTGACCAGCGTGCGACGCAGCAAACCGCTCCCAGAAATGCACCGCCTCTTCAGGATCGTAGCCCGCGCGCGCCATGTAGGAGAGGCCAACCTGGTCCGCTTCGGATTCCTGCTTCCGGCTGAAGGGCAGCTCGACACCAAGTTTTCCCAGGCCCCCCAACGCGACCATCGTGATCTGGGAATATTTTTCTCCGGCCAATGCGCCACCCGCTTGCGTGACTCCTTGCACCGCTGTCGCCGTGCTCATCCGTTCGGCGCCGTGATGCTGCGTGGCGTGCGCGACCTCGTGGCCGATGACCGTGGCCAGGCCCGCTTCGCTTTGCGTGATCGGCAGAAGCCCGGTGTAAACTCCGACCTTGCCGCCGGGCAGACAGAACGCGTTCGCCTCAGGGCTTTCGAACACGACAAATTCCCACTTCGCTTCCGGCATCTCCGCCTTGGCCTGCTCGGCGATTTTCGCGCCGACCCGTTCCACTAACGACTTGTATTTGGGGTTGCTGCTGATGGGCAGCTCCTTTTTCATTTCCTCGAACGCGGTGAGGCCAAGCTGCATCTCCTGCTCCTTGGAAACGAAATTCAATTGCCGCCGCCCCGTGGCCGTGGTGGTGCAACCGTTGAAAGTGAGAAGTGAAACCGCGGTCAGCCCGCCCAGAAAGAAAACCCAAAACGCCCTTTTCATGCGGCAACAGAAACACAGTTTTGCGGGAGCGACAAGCGGCGGCACCCGCCATCTTTCTGCGGGAGTGGAATGCGCCTGAACCAGTGCCTGGAATTTTCGCTCTACTTTCGTTTCAGCCTCCGCAACGGAACTACGATTGCACACCTTCCATCTCGCAGATTTTATTCACTCCCAGGTTCATCTATGTTCTGCGCATGGCGACGCTGGCGGAACAATTCGAAAACACTCCGGCCTTTAATCAGGTCGCCATCCCGGATCTTTGGCAGCAACAAGCCGTGGCGTTTCTGCGCGAGGGAAAAGACGTCGTCGTCCATGCGCCCACCGGCGCTGGCAAGACGCTGATCTTCGAATTGTGGTCCAACTACGGGAAAAACCGCGGGCAAGCCATCTACACGGTGCCAACGCGCGCCCTGGCGAACGACAAACTAGCCGAGTGGCGGGCGCGTGGTTGGGACGTCGGCATCGCCACGGGAGACCTCGCCGAGAATCTCCACGCGCCGGTTTTGGTAGCGACGCTGGAGACGCAGAAGAACCGCCTCATCGCGGGTGACGGTCCATCGCTGCTCGTCATCGATGAGTATCAAATGATTGGCGACGCGGATCGTGGTTTGAATTACGAGCTGGCCATTGCGCTTGCGCCGCCACAGACGCAACTCCTTCTCCTCAGCGGCAGCGTTGGAAATCCACAGGACATCGTGAAGTGGCTGCGGCGATTGGGGCGCCAGGCTGAATTGGTCCGCACCGATCATCGTCCCGTGCCGTTGGAAGAAGTTTTCGCGGACAGTCTCAGTTATCACGTGCCGACTGAAGTACGTGGCTACTGGCCGCGTTTCTGCGCCAAGGCCCTCGCGGAGAATCTTGGTCCCGTCCTTATCTTCGCGCCTCGCCGCAATGGATCAGAAACCCTTGCTGCTGAAATTGCGCGCCATTTGCCGAATCCGAATCCGCTCGTGCTGACGCCGGAACAGAAACAGATCGTCGGCCCGCATCTCGAACGCTTGTTGAAGGCGCGCGTCGCTTACCATCACAGCGGACTCAGTTATGCGGCGCGGGCCGGCGTCATTGAACCTCTGACCAAAGCCGGCCAACTCCGCGTGGTCGTGGCGACGATGGGGCTGGCCGCTGGCATCAACTTTTCTCTCCGCAGCGTGACGCTCGCCGCGGATTCGTATCGCCGTGATTTCGTCGAGCAACCGTTGCGGCCCGATGAAATTCTCCAGATGTTCGGGCGCGCGGGACGACGGGGCATCGATGAAATCGGCTACGTGCTTGTGAATCAAAATGATGTCCGCATCCGCGATGGTTATCCCGCGCACCTTTCGCGCAGCGGCATGGTGGAT
This sequence comes from Candidatus Limnocylindria bacterium, assembly GCA_035489355.1. Taxonomy (GTDB): domain Bacteria; phylum Verrucomicrobiota; class Verrucomicrobiia; order Limisphaerales; family SIBH01; genus JANNGC01. The sequence continues at coordinate 125 of DATHKK010000067.1, read as the reverse complement.
TGGAACGCGCTGCTCGGCCTGATGACCGCCGCCGCGCAACACGGGCGCGATCCGTTCACCGAAGCCGTAAAAGTTCAACAACGCCTCTTCACGACGAAACCGATTTTGCTCGGCGTCGAAGAGTC